>NZ_CAWNWX010000094.1:0-107524 GCF_963878195.1 Aeromonas sp. HMWF016 | reverse complement strand
GGTCAGAGCGACACCGGCGGTGCGGACTGCGCCGCCCGCCTGTGTAACAGCGGCATCGAGCCGGGTTTCACTGCGCGGCTCGGCAGCTGGCTGCAAGCCCGCCACATTGCCGATATTTCCCTGCGGGGAAATGCTTCTTTCATTGCTGATCGGGTTCATCTTGCTGATCCCTTCTGATTGCGATGGCTTCCAACATGACCTTGGCGCTTGCCGCCAGATCAGCCAGCTGCGGGTCGCCGCCCGCCAGCAGGTGGGCCGAGTGGAAGCCACTCTCGGCCCCTGTCAAATCCCCCTGTTGCAACCGGCACTCGGCTGCATGAAACGGGAAACGGGGATCTTTCAAATCGAGCATGGCGCCGAAGCTGTAGCTCTGAACTGCCGTTTCGTACTCACCCATCGCCTGACGGCAGGCTCCGAGCCCGAGGAAATAACGCGGCTCGTAATGATCCAGCATGCAGAGGGCCTGAAAAATCTTGTGGGCCTCTTGCCACTTGCCGGCCTGGTACTGCCCGTATGCCAGCGCATAGAGCTGCTCCAGGGTATCGCCGGAGATATCCTTCAACATGGCGATGGTGCCGCCATCGGCGAGGAAGGACTCCAGTTCGGCTTCATACTCCGGGGCCAGGGTGGTATCGGTCTGCATGTGATCTCCTTAAATGGCGGCAAGAATGTCGCGCATGATGCTGTCGTATTTCTGGATAAAACGGTTGAGGGCTTCGATGGCCGAGTTATAGCGGGAGCTGACATCGTTGAGCCGGGTGGTCTTCTCGCTCACCTGATCGTTGAGCGGACGTGAGCGGTCACTCACGCTGGTGGCGAAGTTGCCCAGCTTGTTGTTGTCCTTGTCGTACTTGTACTCGTTCTCGACCCCTGTGATCGACCCACTCTGCTTCTTGTCACTCTCGAGAAACGTTTTGACCGACACATGGCCCGAGGCATCCTTTGGCATCTGATCCAGCAGCTTGAACTCGGGACCGGCACGAAACTTATCTTCGTTTTCATAGCCATAAAGCTTGTAATCCATCAGATTGAAATCTGTCTTGAAGGTCTGGCTGGATGAGGAAGAGAGCGCCTTGTTGATCTCTGACTGGATAACCCCGTAGATCTTCAGCTCGGCGGTGAGCGCCTTGAGCTCTTCGTTGATACCGGTACGCTTGTTGTTCTGGGTAAACATCACCCAGGTGAAGGCGTCGATGACCTCCTGATCGATACGATCATCGGTATAGCGACTGATCTGCGCCACGACATCGGGGAGCGCCACCGGTAGCACCAGCGTGTCGACTTGCTTGCTGACCTCATCGAGCACGTCATCGTTGCTCAGGTAGCGGGCAACCAGCCTCTCCAGTTGTGCCAGGGTCAGCCTGGTCGAGTCCTCCTTGCTGATGGAAACGTTGTCTTTCAGCTTGTCGACCAGTGCCCGCTGTTTTGCATTGAGGGTGCCTGACTCGCTGTTTAGCCACTGCTCAATCTGGATATGATTTTTGTTGCGGGTGTAATCAGAGATAATGCTCATCACGACTCCTTAAATCATCAGTCCACGCATCATGGTGGGACGCCGGCTCTTGCGGCTCTCCCCCTGCTGTTCCGGCAGCATCGCCTGCCTGCGGCGAAACTCCGCCAGCAACTCCTGTTCGGCCACGGCGACCTGTTCGCCGGGAGCATTGAACAACAGCTGGCAGGTCTGCTCCGAGAGAGCAAGGCCGGCCAGCATCTCCTGCAGCAGGGCATTGCGCTGCTCGCTGTCGGCGATGGCCTGTTCGGCTCGTTCGATGGCATCGCTATGGTGGGCAAAACGCGGTTGTTTCATCATGGCTCCTATTCTATGAGGCCCTTTTGGGCATGCCTGTCACGCAAGGCCGTCCTTTTGTCGTTTTCGCATCTCGCGCAGGGAGCAGACCTGCTCGGCCGCAAGAGCAAACCAGCCTGGTGCGGGTTCGCTGGCGCCGGTCCAGTGGCGATAGAAGCGCCCCAGCCGCTCAGCGCTAAGGGTGCTGCCACGAAACACATCGACGTTGCCATAGAGCTCGTAACCCGCACCCAACACCGCCAGCGTCGCCTCCGCCAGCAGGTAGAGCGCGGCAAAGGGGTTGGCAAGACCATCCCGCTCGCCCTCACGGCGTACCAGCAGGATCCAGACCCGGCGCGTGTCGCTATCGACCCGCCAGGCGAGAGAGATGTGGCGATAGTGCAGGGCATGGCCGAGCTGGATCGGGGTCACCCCCAGATGGTGAGGAGTCACTGTCACGCCGCGGGCCTGCAGCCAGGGGATAAGCGGATCGCCGCCGTTCACAGGCAGACCCTGCCAAGCGGCTGGATATTGATCTGCTGGGTCAGCTCCTGATAGGAGAGCACCGGCAGGGCGTGGTAATCCCCCTCGATGAGCTTGCGCACATAACGGCGGATATCCATGGAGACGATGAGCACCGGCTTGTTCTGCATCCGGGCCAGATCCCCCACGGTGTGACGCACCTGATCAAGGAAGCCCTGGGTCACGGCGGGGTCGAGGGCAAGATAGCTGCCGGCGCTGGTCTGGCGGATGCCGCCACGGATCTGCTCCTCCACCTGCTGATCGAGCAGATAGGCGGGCAGGATGTTGTTGCCGTTGGCGTACTTGTAGCAGATGTAGCGCTTGAGGCTGCTGCGGATGTACTCGGTGAGCTGCACCACATCCTTCTCCTTCTGGCCCCACTCCACCATGGCCTCGAGAATGGCGCGCATGTTGCGGATCGAGATATCCTCCCCCACCAGCCGCTGCAGGATCTCGGTCATCCGCTGCAGCGGAATGATGCGCTGCGCCTCCTTCACCAGCTCGCCATAGCTCCCCTCCATCTGCTCCAGCAGATAGCGGGTCTCCTGAATACCGATAAAGTCCTCGGCATATTCGCGCAGCACATGGGAGAGGTGCCAGGTCATCACCTGATCAGGGGTGAGGGCGGCAAGGCGCGAGGTGTCGAGCCGTGCCTGATGTTCGCTGGCCACCCAGAGCGTGGGCTGCCCCGGCAACAGCGGCGTCCCCTCCTCGTAGGCAAGTCCCAGCAGATCGAGCTGGGAGGCGCTCTCCTGCACCAGCAGATGACCCGGCCGCAGCTGACCGCGGGCCACCGGCACCTCCTGCAGCTGGATCAGGTATTCGCCCGCCCCCATCCCCTCGTTGAAACGTAGGTGAATACCCGGGAACGGCACTCCAAGATCGAGATAGAGGGCACGGCGCACTCGCACCAGCTCGTCGTTGAGGGCGATGGCCTCCAGCTCGGCCTGCAGGGCGGCATCCACATCGATCAGGAGAGGCACCGTCATGGCAAACTCCTCCTTTTCACCCAGCTTGCCGCGCGGTTTGCTGCCCGCCTTCGGCTTGCTGCGGGCGGCAGGGGCTCCCGCCCCCTGCGCCAGCATGGTGGGCAGATCCTGGCTCTGCTGACTCTGCGCCTTGCGCTGGCGCAGTCCGATAAAGTAGCCCCCCGCCGTGACGATGGCAGCCAGGGTAAAGAAGGTGACCATCGGGAAGCCCGGGATCAACCCAAACAGCACCAGCAACAGGCCGCCGATCAGCATCGCCTTGGGCTGGGCCACCACCTGGGCGCCGATATCGGAACCGAGATCGGAGGACTCTTCGGACGACACCCGGGTCACGATAATGCCCGCGGTGATGGCGATCAGCAGGGCCGGCACCTGGGAGACCATGCCATCCCCCACCGTCAGGATGGAATAGAGCTGCAGCGCATCGGCCGCCGACAACCCCTTCTGGGTCACCCCTATGGTGACCCCGCCGAGGATGTTGACGAAGATGATGATGAGACCCGCGATGGCGTCCCCCTTCACGAACTTCATGGCGCCATCCATGGAGCCGAACATCTGGCTCTCCTTCTCGATGACGCTGCGCCGCTCGCGCGCCTCGTTGACGTCGATCACCCCGGCGCGCATGTCGCCATCGATGCTCATCTGCTTGCCGGGCATGGCATCGAGAGAGAAGCGGGCACTTACCTCTGCCACCCGCTCCGAGCCCTTGGTGATCACCAGAAACTGGACGATGGTGATGATGAGGAAGATGACGATCCCCACCACTAGATTGCCCCCCACCACGAAGTTGCCGAAGGTGTAGACAATCTGGCCGGCATCAGCCTGCAGCAGGATCATCCGGGTGGTGCTCACCGAGAGGGCGAGCCGGAACAGGGTGGTGATGAGCAGCACCGCCGGGAAGGCGGAGAACTGCAGCGGCGAGTTGATATAGACCGCCATCATCAGCAGCACCACCGAGATGGTCATGTTGATGGCGATCAGGATATCCAAAGCCACCGGCGGCAGCGGCAACACCATCATGAAAACGATGGCCAGCAGCAGCACCGCCAGCATGATGTCCTTGCGCTCGCCAATCCGGCGCAGCAGCTCAAGAGAGCGTTGGTTCATTCTGCTCTTCCAGTTCGAGATATTGTTGATAGGCGAAACGGGCTTCATCCAGCCTGCCTGCCAGCTGGCAGGCGCGGCTGCGGCAGAGCCAGAGCGGGCCGTCAGCCTCCCCCTGTGCCATCAGCAGATCGGCATGACCGAGCGCCTCCTCGCCAAAACCCTGCCTGAGCAGGGCCACCAGCAGAGTGCGGCGGGCCGCCTGATTGGCGGGGTGCAGCTGCAGCAGCGCCACCAGCAGGGTGCAGGCACGGTCGGGGTGGCCATACTGCAGGTGCAGCCAGCCGGTGAGCAGCAGCGCATCCTGCTGCTGTGACGAGAGGATCATGGTCATACCTTGTGCAGCAGATGGAGGGTCATCTGCATTAGTTGTTCATCCCCGTGCTGCTGCTCGAGCAGTGCACTGGCTGCCTGCAACTCGGGGGTGGCGCCTTCGGCCAGCACGGCCCGCAGCCCCGCCATCACCTGCGCAAAATCGCGCGGGCGCAGCAGATCGTGAAAACCGCGATCCGGGGTGGCGAACTCATACAGGGTGCGCTCCGCCAGATTGGCGGGATAGAGCCTGCTGATGTGGGGTTCGATGGACTGGCCATCCGGCAGCAGGGCGTAGCGCCCCGGCAGGCTCTGCTCCTGCTCGTCGAGGCGGATGGCACTGAGCTGCTCAATCCCGATATGGGCCGCGGTGATCCGGCTCATGGCGCCACCACGTCCTGTTGCAGTCGGGTCAGGGTGCGTAGCGCCTGATGGAGCAGCGGCAGGGTTACGGCCCGCTCATCGAGGGTTACGAAGAGGATCAGCCGATCCTCCCCGAGCCAACCGCAGCGCACCGGCAGGGCGGGCGCCTGGGCGGCTGCGGTGAAACTCATGGCGCGGCGCATGGCCTCGCCACTCTGGTGCCACGGCAGCGTACGGGCCAGCCAGAGGGTCAGTTGCCCCTGATGGCGCTCCAGTTGCAAGGTTCCGCTCTGCTCCAGCTCAAGCTGGAGCAGGTAGTGGGGGTTATCCCCGATGGTGATGCCCAGATCCTGGCAAAACTGCACCAGCTGGGGTTCAATCCAGTTCATGACGACTCTCCGGACAACTCATCCTCTTCCCGTTCGATGGCGTTATCGAGCGCCCCCTGACAGCAATGCAGCAGGTTCTGGCGCTGATCCTCCTCACTGAACAGCTCCACCGGCAGCAGGCGGATCAGCCGCTTGAGCTCCTGATAGAGCTGCACCTGCTGATGTGTTTGCGTCAGCTCCAGAGCGACACCGATCTGCTCCACGTCGTGCACCGAAGACCAGCGCTTCTCTACCAGCGCAATGAGATCGCCCATCAGATCAGAAGGCCCGTATGCCATGGGCCGCCCCCTCCTTCACCCGCAGCCACAACTCGTCAACTTGCGCCGAGAGGGTGTTGAGCAACCGCAGCTTGTGCATATCGCTCATTACCCGCTCCAGCTTGACCGGGTCGAGCCAGCGTTGCTGACTGTCGAGATCGGCGCTTAAGGCCTTCATCATGAAGCCGGTCACCTTCTCCAGCGCACCGTTGCCAAAACGGCTATGAATATCGCGCCAGGCGGTGGAGAGAGCCCGATAGTCCTGCACCGCATCGCGATAGAGATCCCGCAGATCCTGCACATGGCCGAGCCCCTCACGGGCAGCCTCCTGCGCCGGGCCGGTAATGCGGGCGCCCAGCACGATGGCGCTGCCCTGCTCGTCGGCCAGTTTGGCCAGCGCCTGTTCAACAAGTGCCAACGTACCCCGCATTTCGGGGCGACCAGCGAGGGCCTTGCGTGCCTGGGTAAGCGCCTCGAACTGCTCGCTCACCTCCCCCGAGTAGCTCTCGAGGTAGGCCAGCAGCTGGGAGAGGTTGGCCAGCCGGCCGCTGCCGAGGTGGCTGATCATCTCCTTGATCTTCTGCTGGCGCTCGAGCTCCGGCACCTTGTCGAGGTAGTCTCCCACCAGCGCCTCTATCTCGCTGATACGGGCCTGACTGTCGCTCAGCTTGCGCTTGGCAAGGGAGAGCTCGGATCGCTCGGAAAAGACAAAGGTGAGCTCTTCTGCCATGTCGCCCAACGACTGGGTCGCGCTGGCCAGCACGACCTGCTCCCCCTGAAACTGTCCTCCCTGCAGGGGCACCTGACGGGGGGCATTCTCGGCGCCACGGGCTTCAGGTTGAGCGGTGGGGAGATAGGGATTGCTCTGGATAGTGGCCATGGCGGCTCCCGTAATGAGTGGATTGACGAGGATGGCATTATAAAAATCGCCCTCGGACGCCTATGCCAAAATCGGTCGTGAATTTTTAGCCGGCTCGCAACGCTTTTCTAAAAAGTCCCGACTCGCGCTGAAATCCCCGCGCGCGCCTATCGCCTATAGTGGCCACCGTTTTTAATGGTGCAGATCTCCCGATGTCCCTCTCCCTCGACCACATTCCCGGCCAGCTGCGTCACGCCATCGACGAGTGCCGCCTGATCCAGATCCGTGGCCGGGTCACCCAGGTGACCGGCACCCTGCTCAAGGCGGTGGTCCCCGGCGTGCGCATCGGCGAGCTCTGCCATCTGCGCAACCCCGACAACACCCTCTCCCTGCAGGCGGAGGTGATCGGCTTTGCCCAGCATCAGGCGCTGCTCACCCCATTGGGGGAGATGTTCGGCATCTCCTCCAACACCGAGGTGAGCCCGACCGGTGCCATGCATCAGGTCGGGGTCGGCGAGCACCTGCTCGGTCAGGTGCTCGATGGCCTTGGCAACCCCTTTGGCGGCGGCCAGCAACAGGAGCCAGCGGCCTGGTATCCGGTCTATCGCGATGCCCCCGCCCCCATGAGTCGCAAGCGGATTGAGCAGCCCATTTCGCTGGGCATTCGCGCCATCGACGGTCTGCTCACCTGCGGCGAGGGGCAACGGATGGGGATCTTCGCGGCCGCGGGGGGCGGCAAGAGCACTCTGCTGGCGTCGCTTATTCGCAGCGCCGAGGTGGATGTCACCGTGCTGGCGCTGATCGGCGAGCGGGGCCGCGAGGTGCGCGAATTTATCGAAGCAGATCTGGGGGAAGAGGGGCTCAAGAAAGCGGTGCTGGTGGTGGCCACCTCGGATCGCCCCGCCATGGAGCGCGCCAAGGCGGGCTTTGTCGCCACCTCCATCGCCGAATATTTCCGGGATCAGGGCAAGCGGGTATTGCTGTTGATGGATTCCGTCACCCGCTTTGCCCGTGCCCAGCGCGAGATTGGTCTGGCTGCCGGTGAACCGCCGACCCGACGGGGCTATCCGCCCTCGGTGTTTGCCGCCCTACCCCGCCTGATGGAGCGGGCCGGTCAGTCGGACAAGGGCTCCATCACCGCCCTCTATACCGTGCTGGTGGAGGGGGATGACATGACCGAGCCGGTAGCCGACGAGACCCGCTCGATCCTCGATGGCCACATCATCCTCTCGCGCAAGCTGGCGGCGGCCAACCACTACCCGGCCATCGACGTGCTGCGCTCTGCCAGTCGGGTGATGAACCAGATCATCGCGCCTGACCATCAGGCGCAGGCAGGTCGCCTGCGCAGCTGGCTGGCCAAATACGAAGAAGTCGAACTGCTGCTGCAGATCGGCGAATACCAGAAAGGGCAGGACAGGGTAGCCGACGAGGCGATCGCCCGTATCGAGACCATTCGCCAGTGGCTGAAACAAGGCACCCATGAGCCGAGTTCACTGCCCGAGGCGCTCACCACTCTGGAGGCGCTGACCCGATGATTGGCCGCCTGCAACGGATCAAAGACCTGCGACTGGAGCGAGCCGATCAGCAACTCACCGCTCAACAGGCCCGACTGCAACTCGCCCGCATCCGCCAGCGCGAAGCGGAGCAGGAGAGCCTCGACTACCGCCAGTGGCGGCAGGCCGAAGAAGATCGACTATTCGCCATCTGTCAGGCGGAGCAACTCGATCGCAAGGAGCTCAAGGCGTGGCAACAACAGGTCGCGCTGCTGCGAGAGAAGGAGGCTCACCTTGAGCAACTGGCCGCCGAACAGGGCGAGCGCGTTGCCGAAGAGCGCATTCGCTTGCAAGAACGCCAACAGGCGGTACACCGCGCCCGCCAGCAGCAACAGAAATTTGCCGAACTACACCGTCAGGAGCTGGCCTCACAGCAAGCCCTGCGCGACTACAACGAAGAGCAGGAACAGGAAGAGTTCCGCCAGCAGATCAGGATGTAACCAGAGATGAACCGACTCACTGCCCCCCGCGCAGAACCCCGGGTTGCTGACGAACAGCAAGGCTTGCCGCGCGAACCGCTCAAGGCGGATCTGGCGCAGCAGCAGCAGCGCTTCGAGCAGGCCCTGCGCCTCGAGTCCGCACAACAGAAGAGAGCGCGGGACCACAAAGCGCTGCCCGGCAACCCCATCGGCAAACGGGATGAGCAGCGCCGGGCAAAGCAGGATGCCCCCCTTGCCAACAACAAAGTGGCAGACAAGGAGAAGGAACTGGCGGAGAGAAGGCTGACACGCCCGGCCCCGCGCAGCAAAGCCCAGCATGACAAGCCGGAGGGAAACGATCGGCAGGAATCGCAGACGCTCCCCGTGACCTTGCCGCAGATACGTGAGGGCATGCAGGCCCCCACTGCGCAGCAGGATCACGAACAGCAAACGGCCACCGAGCACGCCTCACATGACAAAGATGGTGAGCTCATATTTGCCCTCCCCACTTCTTCCCTGTCGACTTCCATGGCGTCAGACGGTGAGCTTACCGGGCAGGATCAGAATGCCATGCAAGAAAGCGGCGAGCTGGCCGCCCGGTTTGAGGTGGGGGAACGGCTGCAAACAGCAGACGAGCCTACCGAACAAAGACCTGCGACCAGCGAGGAGGAGTTGCTTGCGCAAGAGAGCTTTGCCAGCTCGGCCATCCGGGTTCCACCTCTCAGTGCAACTCCGGGGGATCTGTTGCTGGCACGGGTTGCCCCCCGCGTCGATCATCACGAGCTGGGTCAACTACTCAGCCGACTGGCGGTGGATATTCACCTTGAGCTGGGTCGCCCGGAGCGCCCCCCCATGCTCCAGCTTACCCTGCCGGCGCTCGGGGAGCTTGCCATCCGCATCGAGCGCCATCAGGGCTCGCTACAGGTGGAGATGCTGGCCAGCGAACAGGGTTCCCATCTGCTCAATCAGGGACGCGGCGAGCTGATCGACCGCCTGCAACGGCTCTACCCCGGCGAGCGGGTCGCCTTTGACCTCTTTACCCGGGGCGACAGCGAACAGGGGTCGCGCCAGAAACGATCCATCTATGACGAGTGGGATGCCGACGCATGACATCGATAGCCTTTCCCTCTGCCTCGGCGGCGGAGCTGACCCTGCAGCAGCGGCTCAGCCAGTGCCGCCACCACTATGGCTGGAGTGGCGGCGAACTGACGCTCGCCATCGCGCCGCTGCCGGCATCCCTCGACTGCCGGCTGCAACTGCAGTGGCAGGGGCTCTCCCTGCCGCTGTTCTGCCATGGCGCCGAACTGGCTCGCTGGCTTGCGCCAGACCTGCAACAGGCAGCCCTGTTCAGCCTGCCCGAATCGCTGCAACTGGCACTGATCGAGCGCCTCGGGCAACCCCTTGGCGGCCTCAGCTGCTCGGCGCTGATACCGAACGCCACCTGCGAAGCGGCTGGTGACGCCGCGTTGCAACTGCAGCTCAAGCGGGAGGATACAACCCTCGCCCTCTGGCTGGCCGAGCCAGGGCCACTGCTTGGCAAGTTGCCTGCGCGACCCAGCCAGCAACGCCTGGTGCTGCCTCTCACCCTCTCCTTGCAGTGGGGGGCGATGGGCGTTGCCATCAGCGAGCTGGAGACACTGTGCTGCGGCGATGTCTTGCTGCCACCGCCGAGCACCTTGCTCGGCCAGCAGCTGCTGGTCTGCATCGAGGGACGCCCCTATGCCTACTGCCAACCCCATCAACAACATCTGGAACTGACCGCCATGCACAACGCCGCCCCCGATGATGCCCTCGACGCCACCTTGCTTGAGCACCTGCCGGTGCAGGTCACCTTTGAAGTGGGCCGTCAGACCCTGGACTGGCATACCCTCACCACCCTGCAACCGGGCTCACTCATCGATCTCGGCGCCCCCATCGATGGTGAGGTGCGGATCATCAGCAACGGCCATCTGCTCGGCAACGGTCGGCTGGTGGAAATTCAGGGGCGACTCGGGGTGCGGGTCGAGAGCCTCAAGAGCGAGTCGCCGTCATGATCCAGCTGCCGGACGAGCTAAACCTTATCGTCGGGCTGGCGCTGCTGGCCCTGCTCCCCTTTATCGCCGTGATGGCCACCTCCTTCGTCAAGCTGGCGGTGGTCTTCTCGCTGCTGCGCAACGCCCTCGGAGTGCAGCAGATCCCCCCCAACATGGCGATGTACGGGCTGGCCATCATCCTCAGCATCTATGTGATGGCACCGGTCGGCTTTGCCACCCAGGATTACCTGCGCCAGAACGAGGTGTCGCTGGCCAAATCCGAATCGGTGGAGAAGTTTCTCGACGAGGGGATGGCCCCCTACCGCGCCTTTCTGAAAAAGCAGATCAAGCCGCGGGAGCACGCCTTCTTCATCGACAGCACCAAGCAGCTCTGGCCCAGCGAATATGCCGACCGGCTGGAGCCCGACAGCCTGCTGATCCTGCTGCCTGCCTTTACCGTGAGCGAGCTGAGCCGCGCCTTCGAGATCGGGTTTCTCATCTATCTGCCCTTTATCGCCATCGACCTCATCATCTCCAACATTCTGCTGGCGATGGGGATGATGATGGTCTCCCCCATGACCATCTCGCTCCCCTTCAAGCTGCTGCTGTTCGTGCTGCTCGATGGCTGGGCCCGCCTCACCCACGGGCTGGTCACCAGTTACGGAGGCTAGGATGAGTCACGCCGATATTCTCCACTTCACCAGCCAGACCCTCTGGCTGGTGCTGATCCTCTCGATGCCGCCGGTACTGGTGGCCGCACTGGTGGGCACCCTTGTCTCTTTGCTGCAGGCACTGACCCAGATCCAGGAGCAGACGCTGGGCTTTGTCGCCAAGCTCATCGCCGTGGTGATCACCCTGTTTGCCACCACCGCCTGGCTTGGCAACGAGCTCTACAGCTTTGCCGACATGGTGCTGCTCAAGGTGCCGCAGATCCAATGACCCTCGAGAGCCTGCAGGGCCAGATGCTGGCCTACACCCTGCTGCTGCCGCGCTTTATCAGCTGCTTTGTCATGCTGCCGGTGCTGAGCAAGCAGATGCTGGGGGGGGCGATGATCCGCAACGGCGTGGTCTGCTCGCTGGCGCTGTTCGCCTACCCCATGGTGGCCGACACCCTGCCCCCCGCCATCGATGCCCTCGATCTGGCGCTGCTGGTGGCCAAGGAGGTGCTGCTCGGCCTGCTGATCGGCTTTGTCGCCGCTATCCCCTTCTGGGCCGTCGAGGCAAGCGGCTTTCTGGTGGATAACCAGCGCGGCGCGGCCATGGCGTCGCTGTTCAACCCGAGCCTCGCCAGCCAGACCAGCCCCACCGGTCTGCTGCTGACCCAAACCCTGATCACCCTCTTCTTTTCCGGCGGCGCCTTTCTCGCCCTGCTCTCGGCCCTGTTCCAGAGTTATGCCAGCTGGCCGGTGACCCGTTTTTTTCCCGCTATCGGAGATCTCTGGGTGAACTTTTTCTACAGCCAGTTCAGCCAGATGCTGCTGCTCTGCGCCCTGCTGGCGGCACCACTGCTGATCGCCATGTTTCTGGCAGAGTTCGGGCTGGCCCTCATCAGCCGCTTCGCCCCCTCCCTCAACGTCTTCGTGCTGGCGATGCCGATAAAAAGTGCCGTCGCCAGCCTGCTGCTGGTCATCTACATCAAGCTGATGATGGATCACGCCTACCGCCAGGTGCTGGCGGTGATGGATCCGCTGCAACTGCTGGCCCCCATTCTGGAGGCGCGATGAGCGGCGAAAAGACCGAACAGCCCACCCCCAAAAAATTGCGCGATGCCCGCAAGAAGGGGCAGGTGGTCAAGAGCAAGGAGGTGGTCTCCACCGCCATCATCCTCAGTCTGGTGGGCATGCTGATGGCGATGTCCGACTACTACCTCGAACATCTGGGCAAGCTGATGCTGATCCCGGAATCCCACCTCAACCTCCCCTTTGCCCAGGCGCTCAACCATGTGGTGGAGAACCTGATGCAGGAGATGGCCTACCTCTGCATCCCGATCCTGGCGGTCTCGGCGCTGGTGGTGCTCGCCTCCCATATCGCCCAGTACGGTTTTCTGCTGAGCGGCGAGTCGATCAAGCCCGACATCAAGCATGTCAATCCGGTGGAGGGGGCCAAGAAGATATTCTCCATCAAGAGCCTGATGGAGTTCGTCAAATCCCTGCTCAAGGTGAGTCTCCTGAGCCTATTGGTGTGGGTCACCATAAAGGGCAATCTGCAGGCGATGCTCCAGTTGCCCGGCTGCGGCATGAGCTGCATCACTCCGGTACTGGGGGGCATGCTGGGCCAGCTGATGGCGGTCTGCGCCATGGGTTTTGTGGTGATCGCCATCGCCGACTACGCCTTCGAGCACTACCAGCACATCAAGCAGCTCAAGATGAGTAAGGACGAGGTGAAGCGGGAGTACAAGGAGATGGAGGGGAGCCCGGAGATCAAGAGCAAGCGCCGCCAGTTCCATCAGGAGTTGCAGTCGAGCAACATGCGCGCCGACGTCAAGCGCTCCTCGGTCATCGTCGCCAACCCGACCCATATCGCCATCGGCATTCGCTACGAGCGGGGAGAAACGCCACTGCCGCTGGTCACCCTGAAGTTCACCGATGCCCAGGCGCTGCTGGTGCGCAAGATTGCCGAGGAGGAGGGTATTCCGGTGCTGCAGCGCATCCCGCTGGCCCGCGCCCTCTATCGCGATGCGCTGATCAACAACTACATCCCCGCCGACCAGATCGAGGCGACCGCCGAGGTACTGCGCTGGCTGGAGCAGTGGCGCCAGAGCGAAGGGCCGCAGTGGTAACCGCTTGCGGGTGAGCACCAGAGCGCATCACCTAAAAAACCGCGACCCGGGTTAATATCCGGCCGATCCCTCTTTTTGCGATCCTGCGCATCACAATCATCAACCCAGAGATGTGCATGGATCTCGATACTCTACTGACCCGGCTTGCCCGACAGCTCGATGCCGACCAGCTCAATCAGCTCTCTGCCGACGAGTGGCTGCTGCTTGCCACGGATGGCCTCGCCTTGCAAATCACCCGGATCGACACCGGCATGGTGCTGGCTTGCCGCCCCGATGACCGGGAGCTGGATCCCCGCTGGATGCCACTACTGCTCAGCTATAACGGCCTGCTGACCACCACGGGAGGCATCGTCATGGGGCTGACCGACAACCAGCGCCTGCTGATGCAGTTACCGGTCGCCATCGCAGATGACGATGCACTGGCCAGCGTGACCCTCAACTTCCTGCAACTGGTACGGGAGTGGCAGTTGCGACTGCTTGCGCCGTGCCAACCAACTCTGCCCGAACCCGACTCTCTTAATATGCTGTCTGCCATCAAGGGATAACTCATGAATACCACTTCAGCGACCTCATTGACGTCACTCTATCGTGACCTCCACTTATCCTCCGCCGGCAGCCAGCAGGAGCTGCGTGCCAGCAATGGCAACCTCTACCTCAAGGAGGGCAAGGGGCTGGTCTCCGTCGAGAGCCATCGGCTGGCTCACCGGGACGCCGCCATTGCTCAGGTGATCACCGCCATGAGCCGGGAATATGGCATGAGTACGGAAGAGGCTGGTAGCCTGCTGCGTAGCGTACAGGCAAATAGCGGCAAAGTGACGGTGGCGGATGTGCGTCAGCTGCACAACGAACTCACCCTCGGGGCCCGGCACCAGAGCGAACGCTCGCAAGAGCTGCAACAGGTCGCCGACCTGCGCAAACAGCAGCTCGTCTCAGCCACCCGCGCTCAGGGGCTCGCCCCCGATATTCGCATCCATGAGCAGTTGCGTAGCGCCATCACCCGGCAACATGGCGAGCAAACGCTCGCCCTGCTCGACGAGAAGCTCCCCTCTTTCATGCACAGCAAGGGGATGCTGACTCCGCGCCATATCGAGACCATCGGCCAACTGCTCAACTCCGGCGAAGTGGCCCGCTTCCAGCAAGCCATCACCATGGTCACACTCAACGCCAAGAGCCCGGTCGACAGTCAGGCGGCCCGGGCCGTTGCCATCGAATTGGCCAAGCTGCCCATGAACCTGCTCAAGCAGGCCGATGCAGAAGGGCTGACGATCCGGGTCACCCATGACAATGTGACCACCTACCACACCCATCTGGCCGGAACGAGCGCCCGTGGTCATGGTGGTGGCGGGTGGGACAAGCTGCCGGGCGTCGGTGCCTTCGGCGGCAGCAAAGAGACTGTTATAGCCATGGAGCAGGACCGCTCTGGCAAATGGCAAGTGGGTAGCCATCACGGCTCGGCCAATCTGGTGTTGCACGAATTTGGCCACTCCATCGATCGTCTGGTAGGTGCCAGCACCACAGGTGCCAACCTGAGTCAGGACAGCTCCTTCTATGCGGCCTGGTACAACGACTATCACAAGCTGGGGGATGCCTACTTTCAGCAGGCGGGCCCAAAAGGGAACTACGAACCGGGACTGGAGGAGAGCTTTGCCGAAGGTCTGGCACGTCTTTATGGCGACAACAATGCCTTCGCTCACTGGAGCCATATCGAGGCACAACTGTTGACGCTCTGACAGGATTCCCCTGTCCAACAGACCCGCCAAAAGAACGGGGCCATCATTGATGGCCCCGTTGTTGTCATCTGCTTGATGACCCCCCGTCAACCACTGCAAGGTTGTCGATTGCGGCCCATTTACGTACTATTGCCAGCCATTGTGCTTCAGGCTTCTTGGCTCGTGATTCAAGGAGTTGTCACTCGGCAGATAGTGGATACCGCCTCTTATGAAGATCTTGAAATACTGTTCGGCACTGGCACTCACGCTTGCTGCTTTTCCTTCGGTTGCCTCATTCGACCAAGACGGGTGCAGTTTTTGGCTGACAGACTGTCCATTGCCTGCTTATCCGCTTTTCCTTTCCGAAAATGACACCAAGAGCAACTTGCTGATGCTGCTGGCTGACAAGAAGCGACTCTCCCTTCCCTTTATGCTTCCGGCCGACCCGGCCAACGAACGCGATATGGAGCTCTTCTCTCTGCAACGCCTGCCACTTCCAGACGAGATGGAAAGCCCGGAACTGCGTGAACAGCTGGTTAGTCGGCTCACCGCCCATGACGCCTCGCTCCCGGCTTTGCTGGAACACTATGCTGGTCGTGATGCTCTTTACGGCCGAGCCATTTCCAACTCGCTGCAATCTGTCAGTCAATTTCTTGATGCCCTTGAGCAGAGTGACCTGTCATCTACCGAACGCACGCTTCTGCTCAAAACCCGCTTACAGCTCCTTGGCCAACAGGAAGATAGCCCCTGGCCTTCCGAAGTCGCAATGAGCGAGTCAGCCAAAGAGTGGCAGGCTTATCTGGATGCGGCACGCCACTTCTACCAAGGTCATTTCTCCGAGGCATTGACCGGCTTTATGGCTCTGCAAGGGGCAAAAGCGCAGTGGGTTGCCGAAACCGCAAGCTATATGGTGATGCGAGCACACCTTAATGCAGCGGTGAAAGATGCACAGAGCGAGTATGGTGATACCGATTTCACCAAGAGTGATAAAGAAGCGCTGAAACAGGCCATGACGCAGGGGCAGGCGTATCTGGCCGCCTATCCGCAAGGACGTTACGTCAGCTCGACCAAGGGGATGTTCAGACGCATCAACTGGATGGCGGGTGATCAGGCTTCATTACGCGATACCTATAGTGAAGCGATAGCCGCTGACCACTCCCTGCCGGAACTTGAGGCGCTGGTTAACGAAATAGATCTCTCTTTGCTGAGCGCTGACGCCTATCGAAATGAACTCGCCTACGAGGATAAAACTCAGCCTGAGCTGCTGTTTATCAATGCACTGCGTGGCCTCAGAACTGGCTATGACCAGAAACGCAACTGGAGTAACGAGCAGCTCGATGACGCCATCAAACAGCTGCAAGAGATGGGTAAAACGGAAGAGGCCACCTATCTGCAAGCTTATCGATTGCTGCAGAACCAACAGTTTGACGCTGTGCTGGCGCTGTTACCCAAAACAGAAGGACAAAACGCATCAACCCTGGCGTTCAGCCGCCAGTTGCTGCGCATCTGGGCGCAGCAAGGAATGAAGGCTTTTGACCAGGCAGAGCACGCCCTGATGACGCTGGTAACGGCACCTCTCACTCAAGCCCAACAGGCATTTGTGGAGAACATGCTGGCTGATCAGTGGGTGCGTACCGGCAATACTGCGGCCATTTTCAACCAAGAGAGCCCTGTCACTCAGTTGCGGATCCGCACCATAGTGTTAAAACAGTCGGCAGATCCGGACTTGCTTCGTCAGCAGGCCCGGCAGGCCACAAGCGCCTTGGAAAGACAAATCGCCCTGCATACCCTGCTGGTGAGAGACCTGATTGCAGGGGATTACGCAACATTCCTGAAAGACGTGACACTTATTCCGGCCGACTACAAGGAGGCTACCCCACCCAAGGATGAGCCGTGGCAACCGGTACCCAACGGAGATGTGCCCCTGTCAGCATTCAAGTGGGGAGGTGAAGGCACACCGCAGGACTATTACTGCCGTGATTTGGCCTCCACTCTCGGCACACTGCTGCAACGCCCCGGAGATGGACATGCACTCAACTGCCTGGGTGAATATCTGCGCAACAAGGATCCCGAGATCAATTTGTGGCAAGGAAAAGAGATGGTTTGGGGATTGCCAAAACCTGAGTCAGCCACCGCGCCAAGCAGGCTCAAGCTATATCAGGCAGTCATGGCCAACCCTAAAGCAGAGCCCGAAGACAAGAGTTATGCCCTTTACAGAGCCATCAACTGCTACGCACCATCAGGCAACAACGGGTGTGACGCTCAGGAGATCCCCAAGAGCATGCGGCAAGCCTGGTTCAACACGCTCAAGCAGCGTTATGGCAACTCGGTATGGGCCAAATCACTCAAATACTACTGGTAAACCATGCCGCAACCCCTCGGGCCTAGCCTGCTAATTCTGTTATCGACACTTGCTGCGCCACTTAAGGCAAGTGTCGATGCCAGCAGCTATCACGCATTCTGGCTCTGGTCTGCCACCCGGCATCAGCCAATCTTGGCACAGGCAACAACCCTCTATTTGCATCAGGGGGAGATCCTGAACAGGCCATCCGGCCCCCGTTTTATCAAACTGGGGCGCGCTCCAACACCACTTCAGACCGAACAACTCTGGCTTGTGGTGAGAGTGAATACGCTGCCGCTCTCTGCCGATCACAAGAAGTTGCTGGTCAAGCTGTATCAGGAGTGGCGCAAGGCCGGAGCCAAGGTAACGGGTATTCAGATCGACTTTGATGCAGCCACCCGCCAACTGGATCGTTACGCCACCTCTTTGCGGCAGTTGCGACAAGTGTTGCCTGCAGAGTGCAAGCTCAGCGTGACAGGCCTGCTCGACTGGGCCAAGACGGGAGATGTGGCGCAACTCAACAGCCTTCCGGTCGATGAGATAGTGATCCAGACCTATCAGGGCAAACATACGGTACCGGGTTACAGCTCCTATCTACCCGCCATGATGCAGCTCACCATTCCATTCAAGGTTGGTCTGGTGCAGGAGGGCGAGTGGGAACCCTCGTGGCAGGCAAAACTTGCGACCTCCCCCCACTACCGGGGGGAGGTCGTCTTCTTGCTCAATCGCTAGTCCAGGATATCCCTTACCCCACCTCCCCCAGCGCGCCGATGAGGGCATCGAGTCCCTGATCTACTTTCGAGCGGGGGCAGCCGACGTTGAGGCGGATATAGCCTGTGCCTTCCGGGCCGTAGGTATCGCCGCGCATGATGGCGACCCGGTATTTCTCCACCAGCAAGGCTTGCAGCGCATCCATCCGTTCGGTGGAGTCGATGCCAAGGCCGCTCAAATCAATCCAGGCGAGATAGGTCCCTTCGGGCACCCGATAGTCGATGGCGGGGAAAGCCGCGTTGAGCCGCGCCGCCACCTGGGCGAGGTTGCCGTGCAGATAGGATTTGAGCGCATCGAGCCAGGCAGCGCCGTCCCGATAGGCGCTGATATGAGCCAGCACCCCGAGAATGGGCGGTGATGAGAGGCCATGAGCCGCCTTGAGCCGCTGCAGATAGGCGGCCCGCGCCGCTGCGTTGGCGATAAAGGCGTAGGCGCCGCCAAGGGCCGGAATATTGAAGGATTTGGAGCCCGAGCTCACCAGCGCCCAGTGATCGTCCGGCGCCACCTCGCTCCACGGCAGGTAGCGAGCAAAGCTCACATCCATATGGATGTCGTCCGAGATGACTTTGACCCCGTGGCGCTGGCAGATGGCGGCCATCCGGCCGAGTTCATCCCGCGTCCAGACACGGCCGGTGGGGTTGTGGGGGCTGCAGAGCAGCAAAATCCGGCAATCGGGGCGGGCCGCCTGTTGCTCGAAGCTGGCCCAGTCGATCTGGTAACTCCCCTGCTCTTTTTTAAGCGGACAGGGCAGCAGCACCCTGTCGTTGGCAGCCAGCATATTGCCGAAGGCGTCGTAGGCGGGGGTATGCACCAGCACCCCCTCCCCCGGCGCCGACCAGAGGCTCACCAGCTGGGCAATCACATAGATGACCGAGGGGCCGTAGACCAGCGTCTCGGGGTCGAGGCTCGCCCCGTAGCTGCTGGCAAACCAGTTGCTCACCGCCCCCTTGAAGTCGTCGTGATTCCAGCGGCTGTAGCCAAATACCCCGTGTTCGAGCCGCGTTGCCAGTGTCTGGCGAATGCAGGGGGCGGTCTCGAAATCCATATCGGAGATGGTAAAGGGGAGCAGATCGGCATGGCCAAAACGGTCGGCCACATAGTCCCACTGGGTGCAGTAGGTGCCGTGGCGGTCGACCACATGGTCGAAGTCATAAATATCGTGCATGAAGTTTCTCCCTCCATAAACAGGAGACATATTGGGAGAGGCAAACAAGGGGGGCTTGCGCCCCCCGTTCGGATCTTATTGGCCGGTTCAGGCCCCCATCAGACTCTGCAGCTGGTTTTTCACCAGATGGACCTGCGGGCCGATCACCACCTGCAGGTTGTGCTCGTCGAGCTTGATCACCCCGATGGCACCGTTCGCTTTCAATACCTTGTCATCGACCCGGCTCATGTCCTGCACCGACATCCGCAGGCGGGTGATGCAGTTATCGAGCGCCAGAATGTTATCGGCGCCGCCCAGAGCGTTAAGGATGATTTCACCGTTGTAACCGCTGTTGCCGGCCTTCTTGCCTGCGGGCTGGGCAGCTTCGCTGGTTTCAATCTCGCGGCCCGGAGTTTTCAGGTTGAAGCGCACGATGGCAAAGCGAAACACGCTGTAGTAGATGGCAAACCAGATGGCGGCCGCGACCGGCACCAGATACCACTTGGTGGCAGTGCCTTGCAGCACGCCGAACACCAGAAAATCGATAAGGTTGCCGTCGGTGTTGCCGATGGTAACGCCGAGCAGCCCCATGGTCATAAAGCCCAGACCCGTCAGGATGGCGTGAATGACGTAGAGCACCGGCGCCACGAACAGGAACAGGAACTCCAGCGGCTCGGTGATACCGCCGATAACGCAGGCCACCACGCCGGAGACCAGCAGTGCCTTGATCTTGCCGCGATTTTCCGGGCGGGCGCAGTGATACATGGCAAGCGCCGCACCCGGCAGGCCGCCGAGGAAGGCAGGCATCTTGCCCTGAGAGAGGAACGAAGTGGCAGAGACCGAGAAACCGCTGGTGTCAGCGCAGGCGAGCTCTGAGTAGAAGATATTGAGCGCGCCGCTCACCTCGTGACCGCATACCAGCTGGGTGCCGCCCGCTTCGGTAAAGCGGATCAGCGCCACCAGAATGTGGTGCAGACCGAGCGGCAGCAGCAGGCGCTCACCGGTACCGAACAGGAAGGGACCGAAGGGACCAGCGTGGGAGATAAGCGCCCCGATACCGTTGATGCCAGCGGCAAACCAGGGCCAGGCAAACGGCACGACCAGACCGACCACCCCCAGTACCAGCACAGTGATGATGGGCACGAAGCGGGCACCGCCGAAGAAGGCGAGCGCATCGGGCATCTTGTAGGTGTAAAAACGGGCGTGCAACTTGGCGACGATCACCCCGACGATGATGGCCCCCAGAATCCCGGTGTCGATGGAGCTGATGCCGAGGATCGATTTCACCCCGTAGGCCTTCTCCGCTGCCGCATCACCGATGACGTTGGCCACCGTGAGGTAGAAGTTGATGGAGAGGTTGAGCGCCGCATAGCCGACGAAACCGGCAAAGGCCGCCACCCCCTTCTCTTCCCGTGCCAGCCCCAGCGGAATGGCCACCGCGAACATCACCGGCAGGTAGATAAAGGCCACCAGCCCCACCTTGGTCATCCAGAGGAACAGCAGTTGCAGCACGGTATTGTCGAGGAAGGGCATGCTCTGCTTGACCGCATCGCTGGTGAGCGAGCTGCCGACACCGAGCAGAATGCCCGAGAAGGCCAGCAGGGCGACCGGCAACATAAAGGTCTTGCCGAGGCTCTGCAGGAACTCCCAGATAGTGGATTTGGCTTGAGGCTTGGCCATGAAACGGCTCCTTGTGAATAGACAGCAATATCTGCGGCTTTCCCCGTGGCTGCTCGTAGCAATCTCGACGCAGAGGCGCGGGTCAGCATCAGGTTTTGCTGGATGATAAAACGTTTTATCAACTTACAAGTGCCGACAGGATCACAGAATAAGGGGGCTGGCTGGCAGCAGGATCCAAATTTGTGAGCCGGATCGGCCAGATGGTGATGTAACGTTTCACTTAAGTACTCGAGCAGGTATGCTGGGGCCTCGCTTTCAACTGTCCGTCGTCCATTCGCCCTATGTCGCCCAAATCCCTCTCTGCCAAAGCCACCAAGATCACCGATGTCGCCCAGCGGGCGGGAGTGTCGGTCACCACCGTCTCCATGGTGCTCAACGGCAAGGGGCGCATCTCGCCGGCCACTGCCGAGCGGGTGCAGCAGGCGATAAAAGAGCTCGACTACGTGCCCAACAGCGCCGCCGCCAACCTGCGCAGCCAGCAGTCCAATCTGGTGGGGCTGATCCTGCGCGACATCACCGACCCCTTCTATACCGAGGTGACCGCCGGGGTGAGCGAGGTGCTGGAGCAGCAAGGCTATCTGCTGTTTCTGACCCAGTGCGGCCACAGCCCGGAGCGGCTGCAGCAGAGCATCCACTCCCTGTCACGGCAGGGGGTGGCGGGCATCATCTTCAATCCGGTGCGCGGCGCGGCGGCCAAAACCCTGGAGACCCTGCTCGACTCCGAGCTGCCGGTGGTGTGCGCCGCCCGCTCCTACTATCGCGATGACGTGGACTTTATCGGCCCCGACAACACCCACGCCGCCAAGCAGGCCACCACCTACCTTATCGAGCAGGGCCACCGCCATATCGCCTATGTCGGCGGTCGGGCCGACTCCCTCACCCGCGCCGAGCGCATCGGCGGCTACTGCGCCAGCCTGCTGCAATATGGCTTGCCCTTCAAACCGGAGTGGGTACTGGAGTGCGAACGCACCCAGCGCAGCGCCGCCGACACCATCGCCCAGCTGCTGCACCAGCACCCCAAGGTGACCGCCGTGCTCTGCCACTACCCCGAGGTGGCGCTCGGCGCCATCTATGGCGTCGAGGCAAGCGGGCGCACCGTCGGCAAGGACAACTACATCGGCCAGCAGGTGGCCCTGCTCGGCTTTGACGATGTGGCGGAGGCCGAACTCACCTCCCCCGCCCTCACCTTCGTCAGCTCACCGGCCCGCGAAATCGGCCGTCAGGCGGCAAGGCGCCTGCTGACCCGGATGCAGCAACCCGAACTCGCCCCCAACCGCCATATCATCACCCCCAATCTGCAAAAGCGGGAGTCGGCCTGAGCTGGCTGGGCGCCCGAGCTCGCCCCACCCGCCATATCATCACCGCTCACCAGCAAACCGCAGAAGCAGGAGTCGGCCTGAGGCGCACGGTTACGGCGCGCAAATAAGGGGCTGTAGTGGCCAAATAGCAAAGAGGGGGCGCAAAACGTGAGCCTGCTCACTGCGCTGGCAAGGAGAGATTGAGAGCCAAGTGGAGAGGAATATGATGGGCGTCCACTCTCTTCACGAGCCCCTTTATGAGCAACCCGCACGACCAGAATCCGCCGAGTGAAATCCATCGCTGTGACAAATGTGGCGAGCGAACCCGCCATATCGTGGTGCTGGTCGCTCGCGATCACAGCCAGGACATCATGCCCAAGGATCCGCGCAAAGCCTTCTGGCAAGCCTTTACTTCCAGCAGCATCACCAACTGGGCGTTTGGTGAAACACTGGCCTACCAGACAACCCATGTAAAACATCTAATTTGCGAGCGGTGCGGGGAGAAGTTTCTGGAGTATTGAGGGCTACAGCCTGCCATCCGTCACACAACCAACCGAATAAACTCCCGCCATCAAGCAAGTAGTTTGTTGATCCTTGGCAGGTTTTTACCTGCTGCCGGTTTTGCATCGCCCCCACCTTGATTACCATGGCTCACTTGGCAACCGGGATTGGGAGGGACGTTGCCGAGATCGCTCTGGCCACCATAGCGCCATCCCCTCCCACCACATCGCCGGTTAACAGCAGCAGAGTGGAGGCTGTCGTCCAGGGGCGGTAGCGTGCCGCTTGGCCACACCTGGGCCACAAACCCCTCTCCAGTAATCCACAAGGATCCCGCCGTTATGTTTGAGTACGTCGAAAAACTGCAAGCGCGCATCACTACCATGGTCAGCCAGAACGAAGCCGGGATCCGGCAGGCGGCCTACTGGTTTAGCGAGGCCATCGTCCACAACAAGATGATCCATATGCTGGGCACCGGGCACTCCCATATGGTCGGGCTGGAGGGGTTTATCCGTGCCGGTGGCCTTGGCAATATCAACGCCGTGCTCGACTCCACCGTCACCACCGCCGATGGTGCCCTGCGCAGCTCGGCGCTGGAGAAGCTGCCGGGGCTTGCCGCCATCCTGTGGGAGGAGCAGCCGATTGCGCCGGGGGACCTGATGGTGGTCATCTCCAATTCGGGTCGCAACGCCCTGCCCATCGAGTGGGCCCAGCTTGCCAGAGCGCGCGGCCACAAGGTGATCGCTATTACCTCAGTGGCGCAATCGGCGCAAAACCCGAGTCGTCACCCTTCTGGCCAGAAACTGATGGAGCTGGCCGATCTGGTACTGGACAACTGCGTGCCGCCGGGCGATGGCCTGTGCGAAGTCAATGATCAGGTCACCGGCGCCTTCTCCTCCATCTCCGGCATGGTGCTGATCAATACGCTGGTAGTCGAAGCGCAGAAACTGGCGCTGGCACAAGGCGTCACCCCACTTATTTTCTCCAGCCAGAATGTGGATGGCTTTAATAACGAGGATGTTTACCGCCATTTCCAAGGACGATTGAAGTCGATGTAAGCAATTAAGATATTGTCGCGGTAAACGTTGGGCTTCACTTCGTTTAGCTCCAACCTACGATGTTTGGCCCAACATACGCGATACAACCTATTTTTTCCTTTTCTCATAAAATAAAAACAGGATAATCAATGCACGTATATAGATACCGTTCACCAGGTCTTTTATCTCAAAAAGAGCTTATTTATGATGAATGGTACTTTGCCTCCCGTGAAGAGCTAAACGACCCAATTGATATGCAATCAAGATTTGAGTTCCCTGGAAATAGTACAGAAATTTGGAAAAGGGTGCTCAGAGCGCTATGGAAAGATAGTGAATATATAGATTTTTTTGCCAATTACTTATCAAACATAAGTCCTATCTCTTACGAGAAAATTCTTTCTGAGTATGAACACCATGTAAAAAACTTAATCTCTCATGCATACGAGAGTAATAATTTTAATTTGTTCAAACTAGAACAGTTAAATAGTCATATAAACCAACTATCATCTCTATTGTCACTCTATGCACCAAATGCAGGCTATTCGGTCTCTCTTTCAAAATCAAATAGCGATATGTTAATGTGGTCCCATTATGCATCTAGCCACACCGGTTACTGCTTAATATATAGGCCAATTAATAAAAAATTAAATCAATGCCCTCATAGAACAAAGGATTCATTAATCGTTAGTGATGGGCATACCAGTCTGATAGGTTGCGATTTCCCTCTAGAAGAGATTCAATACAGTAATCAATTAGAACCTATAAACGCATTCTATCTTCTTCCCAGTTTTAACACAGGACTTCAATTCAAATCAGATAGTGAGCGTTTGCATTTTCATTCAAAAATACAACAGCAACTACTAACAAAAAATGAATGCTGGGATTATGAAGAGGAAGTTAGATTGTTACTTCTACAGCCTAATCACTGGATATCAGGTCAGTCGGAATATAGTAGTTATCAACGCCTCTTTCATTATGATTTTGACCAAGTGGCTGGAATAGTATTTGGTGCAAGGATGAAAAAAAATGAAAAGGCAGCCCTAAAAGAAATTATAAATAAAAAACTAGAAGAGAGAATACGCATAGAGAACTGTAAGGGTGGTAGAAAATACATCTTCGATTTTCTTTACCAGCAAGCTGAAATTTGCAATTCATCTCGAACAGTAAAAATAATAGATAATGAATTGATATCTATGGGTTCAGTTATTGATGTAGGCACACCATATTATGAAAGACAGTTAAAACGATGGAAGGATTTTAAAGGTATGACTTGGGATTCAGAAATGTTCAACTATGACGACATACCATAGAAACGTCGGTTAGACGTGTGCTGCGTATTTAGGCATTCATTTAATCACCTCGACCTTCCAGACGCCACAATTTTGTTACCAAATAAGCAGTGCAATTCACCTAGTTTATTACCCCAACGGTACCACAACTTTAAATATCAAAACAAAATATTATGAAATTACGCGTTATTTACTTATTGTTTTTCCTCGGATTATCCAGCCAAATCTCATTTGCTAATGAAACCGGATCTCAAGTTCCACCTCGGACAGAAGACTACCCGGCACCACCTGTATATAGAGGTAAGCCAGCCAAGCTTTCACTAGACTCTGAATTGGCCAGAACATTCCGTACCCGACTTACCGCGGCCTTGTCACAAAAACCAGTATATGCTGGTGAATATGTACTGACAGGCTGGGGATGTGGTTCATCAGGTTGTTATGATCAAGTCCTTGTCAACAAACGCACGGGCAAGGTACTTGATATGGTATTTAATGCTTATAGCTCATATGATGTAAATGATGAATCTGATATCCGTGTGGGAGAATGGATAGAATCACCCAAAATTGATAGCAGCCTTCTCACAACGGTTAAAGTTGAAAACAGTCAAGACGGAAAGTCTTTTATTTATTACACAAACTATTACATTGTTGATAAAAACCAGCTCACGCTTATAAAAACGCTCCAAGACAGTCCATAGATTCGAGTATTCAGGTATTCATCCGGTCACCTTAATCCAGTAGGGTGCAATAAGCGCAGCGCATTGCACCTCTATCTTTGCCACCACCCAGCCTGCCCAAACAGGCGGTGCAATTCACTCTGTTCATTGCACCCTACGGTGCGTCTATGGCTGTGGTTTTTCTTGCCCGTTGTGGTGAGCTGTCTGGCACTGATGGTGCAACCCATTTATCCAGCTTGTTCTGCTCGCACCTCCCCTGCGCCCGCCCCTCGCTTCCCGCCAGCGGGGCCATTTCTGTGCGTTGGCTCACATCTCGCAGCCGTTTATCACCTCACAAATTTATAGAAAGAGTGCTCCCATTCGCTGAGTAAAAACTCACCGCATGGCCAAATCGCTGAACCACGAACAAACACAACTAATTGATTTTAATCATCAATAAAAATATGAGCGATTCAATCCGCCCCCGTTTCAGCAGCTGTTCAGCTTTGCGATCAGGGTCACACTCAAGGTGATGGCGCACAAAAATCCAGTTATTCGCACATTTGTCCGATAGGGTGACCTCTCCCCCGGCGCGATAATAGTCGGGTCAATTTTGTCTGCATGCCGCCCAGCAAGGGCGGCATGCCAACAGGCTCCGGCAACGGAGCGGGGAGAGCGCCATGATAACCACCTTGATCAATGAACATCTGATCAATCTCGATTTGAAAGCGACACGCAAGGAGGAGGTCTTCACCGAGATGGCCCGCCTGCTGGTCGCGCAAGGCAAGGTCAGTGACGAGCAGCAGTTCGTCAAGGATCTGTGGGCCCGTGAAGAGCTGGACAACACCGGCTTTGAAGAGGGTGTTGCCCTGCCCCACGCCAAGAGTGCGGCTGTCAGCACCCCGGCCGTCGCCATCGGCATCAGCCGCAACGGCATCGACTACGGCGCCGAAGATGGCAAGCCGTCCAAACTGTTCTTCATGATTGCCTCCCCGGCCGGTGGCGCCAACCACCATATCGAGGTGCTGGCCGAGCTCTCCGCCAAGCTGATTGAAGAGGGCTTTATCGATGCCCTGCTGGCAGCCAAAACCCCGGCCGATGCGCTGGCACTGCTGCTGGCCAAGAAAGAGGAAGCGGCTGCCGCACCTGCGGCTAACAAGGGGCTGATCATCGGTGTCACCGGTTGCCCGGCCGGTATCGCCCACACCTATCTGGCGGCCGAGTCGCTGGAGCGCGCCGCCAAGGAGCTGGGTTATGAGGTGAAGGTGGAGACCAACGGCTCCATCGGCGTCAAGAACAGCCCGACTGCGGACGAGATCGCCCGCGCCGCAGCCATCGTGGTGGCCTGCGACAAGCAGGTGGACATGGCCCGCTTTGCCGGCAAACCCCTCATCAAGACCGGCGTAAAAGCCCCCATCAAGGATGGCAAGGGTCTGATTGAGCAGGCCCTGAAAGCCCCCGCCTATGTGGCAGACAAGGATGAGAAGAAGGGTGACGAGAAGCGCGCCAGCGGCGGCAGCTCGGATCTCTATCGCTACCTGATGAACGGCGTATCGCACATGATCCCGTTCGTGGTGACCGGTGGTCTGCTGATCGCCCTGTCACTGGCCATCGGCGGCAACCCGACTCCGAGCGGCATGCAGATCCCGGAAGGGAGCATGTGGAACCAGATCCTCAACGTGGGCGTGGCCGCCTTCACCCTGATGATCCCCATTCTGGCGGGCTATATCGCCTACGCCATCGGTGATCGTCCGGCACTGGCACCGGGCTTTATCGGCGGCTGGATCGCCAACAACGGCAGCTTCTACGGCGCTGACGCCGGTACCGGCTTTATCGGTGCCATCATTGCGGGCCTGTTGGTCGGCTATCTGGTGCGCTGGATTGCCACCCGTCAGTACCACAAGATGGTGCAACCGCTGGTGCCGATCCTGATTGCCCCCATCGTCGGGTCGCTCTTTATCGCTGCGGTATTCATCTTCATCATCGGCGCCCCGATTGCCGACATGATGACTGGCCTCAACGCCATGCTGCTCTCCATGAGCGGTGGCAGTCTGGTGCTGCTGGGTATCGTGCTGGGTGGTATGGCCGGCTTTGATATGGGTGGCCCGGTCAACAAGGTGGCCTTCCTCTTCTCCGTCGGCATGATCGCCTCCGGTCAGACCCAGTTCATGGGGGCCATGGCCTGCGCCATCCCGGCTGCGCCTCTTGGCATGTCGCTGGCTACCGTGCTCGGTCGCAAGCTCGGCATCTTCGACGAGTCCGAGATCGAAGCGGGCAAAGCCGCCGGTGCCATGGGTCTGGTGGGTATCTCCGAAGGTGCGATTCCGTTCGCCGCCCGTGACCCGCTGGCCGTCATTCCGGCCAACGTGCTGGGCAGCATGACCGCCGCTGTGATGGCCTTCCTGTTCGGCATCACCAACAGCGTTGCCCACGGTGGCCCCATCGTGGCCCTGCTGGGTGCCGTCAACAAGCCGCTGCTGGCCCTGCTCTGCATGATCTGCGGTGCCATCGTCACCGGCGTGGTAGCGGTTGCCCTGAAAAAGCTGCGGGTAAAAAAGAGTGACGAGGTAACCCTGGCCAAGGCGGCCTGAGTTCTTCCTCCCCGAGCCACAAACGCTCGCGAACCATAACAATGAGGCCACCCCGGGGTGGCCTCTGCTTTTTCCTTGTCTTTTCCTTATCTTTTCCTTGTCGGCCTCAACACCCTCTTTATCGCCCCCTCTCTTGCCACGCCAAAGCAGCGCCTCGTTTCCCGCGCCATTCCCTCTCCTCCCACCCCGATACCGGCGGAAATATCGCCAATCCAGGGTCAGCTCTGTGATTGCACTCACGCTTTGCCCGCGAAATCGCAAAAACTAGGAAATTTTCCTAATTGCCCTAGGGATGGCTCTCAAGCCATTTTTTCCGCCCCTGATTAGAGTCACCCCACCTGATGTCGTGACCCGCACCACGACGGGCGAAATGCCCCGTCCTTCGGCAGCGGGCCCGGGTTTACACGGGCAGAAGCAGGCCAACCGGCCCCCTTTTGCCCCCTTTCCGTGGCGTGACCTCCCATAACTGCACAACAACGCAAGGGGCGCGGCGGAATAGCGTCTATCTCGCAGAGGATGAACGAAAATGTTGAAATTTCTTGAACAGGTCCGGGTCCCCACCCTCGACCTGCCGGTAGAAGCCCGGCGCAAACTCTGGTTCAAGCCGTTTATGCAATCCTATCTGGTTGTATTTATTGGCTATCTGACCATGTATCTGATCCGCAAGAACTTCAACATTGCGCAGAATGACATGATCCAGTCCTACGGTCTCTCCATGACCGAGCTCGGCATGATCGGCCTTGGCTTCTCCATCACCTACGGGGTGGGCAAGACCATCGTCTCCTACTATGCCGACGGCAAGAACACCAAGCAGTTCCTGCCGCTGATGCTGATCCTCTCCGCTCTGTGCATGCTGGGCTTCAGTGCCAGCATGGGCGGCACCGGCTTCAGCCTCTACTTCATGATCTTCTTCTACGCCCTGAGCGGCTTCTTCCAGAGCTGTGGCGGCTCCTGCAGCTACTCCACCATCACCAAGTGGACCCCCCGCAACAAGCGCGGCACCTATCTCGGTATGTGGAACCTCTCCCATAACGTGGGCGGTGCCGGTGCGGCCGGTGTGGCGCTGTTTGGTGCCAACTACCTGTTCGATGGCCACGTGCTCGGCATGTTCATCTTCCCCTCCATCATTGCGCTGATCGTCGGCTTTATCGGCCTGCGCTTTGGTAGCGACTCGCCGGAAGCCTACGGCCTTGGCAAGGTGGAAGAGCTGTTTGACGAAGTGGCGAGCGAAGAAGATATCGCCACCGAGGAGCAGAAGCTGACCAAGGGTCAGATCTTCGTGAAGTACGTACTGCTGAACAAGGTGATCTGGCTGCTCTGCTTTGCCAACATCTTCCTCTATGTGGTGCGTATCGGTATCGATCAGTGGTCCACCGTCTATGCCCACCAGGAGCTGGGCTTCTCCAAAGACGTGGCTATTCAGGGCTTTACCTTCTTTGAAGTGGGCGCTCTGGTCGGCACCCTGATGTGGGGCTACCTCTCCGATCTGGCCAACGGCCGTCGTGGTCTGGTTGCCTGCGTGGCACTGGCGCTCATTATCGCCACCCTGGGTCTCTACCAGCACGCCACCACCCAGTTCATGTTCCTGGGCTCCCTGTTCACCCTGGGCTTCCTGGTGTTTGGTCCGCAGCTGCTGATCGGCGTGGCCGCCGTGGGCTTCGTGCCCAAGCAGGGCATCAGCGTGGCCGATGGCGTCAAGGGCACCTTCGCCTACCTCATCGGTGACAGCTTCGCCAAGCTGGGTCTGGGCATGATTGCCGATGGCACCCCCATCTTCGGCCTGACCGGCTGGAGCGGCACCTTCGCGGCGCTGGACATGGCAGCAGCCGCCTGTCTGGTACTGATGGCCTGCGTGGCGATTGCCGAAGAGCGCAAGATCCGCCGCATCAAGCGCGAGCTGAAAGCCGCCGAACTGGCAACCCAGACCGCCTGATAGCCATAACAACAGACGCAGATTGTTCAGGGCTACCCACACGGGTAGCCCTTTTTGTTTAGCCAAACTAAATACTCAAGTGGCCCTTTTCCGCCATTTTTGTGGCCCAAAGCCCTATCGAGATCCCACTTTTGGCCGGGGCTTTTGGCAAAAAATCCCCGCCGGCGTTATCTTGTTGGCCCCCCGTTTCGCACAGTTCAGAGCCAATGAAGATCATTGCCGTCACCGCCTGCCCGACCGGCATCGCCCACACCTATATGGCAGCCGAAGCGCTGCAAAAAGCCGCCGCCGCCCTCGGCCTCAAGATCAAGGTCGAAACCCAGGGCGCCATGGGGATGGAGAACTCCCTCACCGCCCGCGACATCGCCAGCGCCGATCTGGTGCTGATCGCCTCCGACATCGACATCGAGCAGAAGGAGCGTTTCCTCGGCTGCCATATCCATCGGGTGAGCCTCGAAACCGTGTTGCTCGATGCGCAGGCGGTGCTGAGATCACTGCCCCGGCCCAGCTGATGCTAAGCCGCGAGATCACCTTCTACTGCCATCAGGGGATGAGCATTGCCCGCACCAAACAGCTGAGCCGGCTGGCGGGGATGTTCAAATCCTGCATTCGCTGCGCCAACCTCACCCGGCGCCAGACGGTTATCGCCAGCAATCAGCTCTCCCTGCTCACCCTCGCCACCCAGCCCGGCGATCTCTGCCAGCTGCAGATCGAGGGCAACGACGCCGAGCTGGCCCATATGGCCTTCACCTGCTGGTGCGGCGAGCTGGGCCAGCCGCTGGTGCGTCCCGCCAGCGCCGCGCTGGCCGAGCTGCGTCTGGCGAGCGCCCTGCCCGACTACCACTTCGCCCTGCACCAGCTGGCCCACAGTCCCGCGCCGCTGACCAAGAGCGAGGCGCTCGAACACCTGATCGACCTGCTGCCCGCCGAGCTGATCAGCAACAGAGCCGCGCTGGAGGAGGCGATCAGTCGGCGCGAGCAGATCGCCGCCACCATCATCTGCCCGGGCCTCGCCATGCCCCATGTGCTTTGCGAGGGGATAAGCCAGCCCGCCCTGAGCCTGCTCAGCAGCCCGGCCCCCATCGAGTGGGGCTCGCAGCTCGGGCCGGTGCAGACCATCATCCTGCTGGCGGTGCCGACCGGCTGCGGGCGCGACACCCTGCTCCCCCTCACCCGGCTGGCCCGCGCCCTGATGGACGACGTGATAAGCGGCGCCCTGCTGCAGGCGAGCTCGGCCCCCGCCAGACAAGCCATCGTGATTGAAAACCTGCTAGGTTGACCCTCGGCCGGAAGCCGCCTATTTTCCCGGGATCTCTTTACCCCCCTCCCATTCATCCTGCCGTCAGCCCCCTGTGGTACACTCGCTGCCATTCCCACTTGCCAATCCGCTATCCGATGAAATCTGCCCGCTCCCGACTCTCGCTGCCAAACCGTCCCGCCCGCGATGGCGCTCCCCGCTCTGCTGCCCGGCCAGCCGAATCCCGCCACGTTGCGGCGCGCAAGCCGGAGCTGGCCCCCGAAGATCGCAAGCTGCTCCTGCTGAACAAGCCCTACATGGTGCTCTGCCAGTTCACCGACGAGGCGGGCCGCGAGACCCTCAAGGATTACATCAAAGAGCCCGGCATCTACGCTGCTGGCCGACTTGACCGTGACAGCGAGGGGCTGTTGCTGCTCACCAACGATGGCAAGCTGCAGGCGCGCCTCACCCAGCCGGGGGAGAAGACCCCCAAGACCTACTGGGTGCAGGTGGAAGGGATCCCGAGCGAAGAGAAGCTGGCTGCCCTGCGCGCCGGTGTCGAGCTCAACGACGGCATGACCCTGCCCGCCGGGGCACGCATCATGGATGAACCTGCGGTGTGGCCGCGCAATCCGCCCATTCGCGAGCGCAAGGAGATCCCCACCTGCTGGCTGGAGATCAAGATCATCGAGGGGCGCAACCGCCAGGTGCGGCGGATGACCGCCCATATCGGCCACCCCACCCTGCGCCTTATCCGCTACGCCATCGGTGACTGGACGTTAGATGGTCTGGCCCCGGGCGAGAGCCGCGCCCTGCCCGCCCCCGAGCTGGCGCCAGCCCCGCGCAGGACACAGACGCCAAACAAACCGCGCGGTCAGGGCTCGGGCAGCAACAATCCGCGCGCTGCCCAATCGACCCGAAGCCCTCATAGTCAGGTACAAGGGCGCGACAGCCGTGACGCGAGCCCGCGCCCGGCCAATCGCAGTAGCGGCCGTGGCACTGCGCGCCGACCGGCCCGCAGCAAACCCTCGGAATAACGCGCAGCCTGCTGGCAATCAAGCAGTAAAGCACGCCGCAGAATCGAGCCCCCTTGCTCCGGCTGGGGGCCAAACCGGTAACGAGACAAGGAGTCCTTATGAGCGATAACCTTCCTGTATCGCAGGAGAAAACGCCGCACGAACGCATGCAGGCCAGATTGACGGTCGCCGCGCTGGTGCAGTGGCAGGGCCGTTTTCTGGTGGTGGAAGAGGAGATCAAGGGCCAGCGCCGCTTCAACCAGCCCGCCGGCCATGTAGAGGCCGGTGAAGATCTGCTCACCGCCGCCTGCCGCGAGCTCAAAGAGGAGACGGGGCTGACCGCCACGCCCACCGCCTGGCTTGGCACCTATCTCTATAAACCGGCCGACAGCGAGGCCACCTATGTGCGCACCGCCATCATCTTCGACCTTGAAAAAGCGCCGGGTCAGCACCATCCAGAGGATCCTGACGGCGATATCCTCGCCTGCCACTGGCTCACACTGGAGGAGATTGCCGAGTGCAAACCGGCCCTGAGAAGCCCGCTGGTGTGGCAGTGCATCGAGGATTATCTGGCCGGCACCCGCCTGCCGCTCTCGGCGCTCAAGGCATTTATCCAGAGCTAGGGGCAGAGCAGGCATCCGCTGGCAATCGCCACAAGAAAAACGATTTCCTGCCGCAAGGTTCCTGATGGGGACAGTGGCATGGAGATGTGACCGGGGGCGCAAAACTCTGGTAGAATACGCCCCGTTTAAACGAACTGGTAACTTCGACTAATGACAGACAACAGCCAAATCAAGGTGATCGTCGGCATGTCCGGCGGCGTGGATTCTTCCGTCTCGGCCTACCTGCTCCAGCAGCAGGGCTATCAGGTCGAAGGCTTGTTCATGAAGAACTGGGAAGAAGACGACACGGACGAGTACTGCTCTGCCGCCCAGGATTTGGCTGATGCCAAGGCCGTCTGCGACAAGCTGGGGATGAAACTCCACACCATCAACTTCGCGGCCGAGTACTGGGACAATGTGTTCGAGCACTTCCTCGAAGAGTACAAGGCTGGCCGCACGCCGAACCCGGATATCCTTTGCAACAAGGAGATCAAGTTCAAGGCATTCCTCGAATTTGCTGCCGAAGAGCTGGGAGCCACCTACATCGCCACCGGCCACTATGTGCGCCGTGACGACAGCACCGGCCGCCCGCGCCTGCTGCGCGGTCTCGATACCAACAAAGATCAGAGCTACTTCCTCTACACCCTGAGCGAGAAGCAAGTGGGTCAGAGCCTGTTCCCGGTTGGCGATCTGGAGAAGCCGGAGGTGCGCCGCATCGCCGAGCAGCTGGATCTCATCACCGCCAAGAAGAAAGACTCCACCGGTATCTGCTTTATCGGCGAGCGCAAGTTCAAGGACTTCCTGGCCAAGTTCCTGCCCGCCCAACCCGGTAAAATCGAGACCGTGGATGGCAAGGTGATCGGCGAGCATCAGGGTCTGATGTATCACACCCTGGGCCAGCGCAAGGGGCTCGGTATCGGCGGGCGCAAAGATGCCACCGAAGAGGCCTGGTATGTGGTCGACAAAGAGGTCGAACGCAACGTGCTGGTGGTTGCGCAGGGCGAGCATCCGCGCCTCTACTCCGATGGTTTGATTGCCAGCCAATTGCACTGGGTGGATCGCACCCCCATTCGCGAGCCGCGTCGCTGCACCGTCAAGACCCGCTACCGCCAGCAGGATATTCCCTGCCTGATCCAGCCCATCGACGACGAGACCATCCGGGTCATCTTCGACGAGAAGCAAGCTGCGGTGACCCCGGGCCAATCCGCCGTCTTCTACGACGGGGAAGTGTGTCTGGGCGGCGGCATCATCGAACAGCGTTTCAGCCATCCGGTTTGAGCCAATAGCAGAAGGCAGCATACGTGAGCGATAAATTCCAAGACAGAACCATGGCCTTTGCCGGCATCTGCCAGGCGGCCGCGCTGGTCCAGAAGGTGGCCCGCGACGGCAGCTGTGACGAGGCCGCCCTGCGCGAGAGCCTCTCCAGCATTCTGGTGACCAATCCGAGCCACCCGCTCGAGGTGTTCAACAACACCCATCTGGCCATTCGCGACGGCTACCGCGCGCTGGTCGAGCAGCTGGGTGCCGATGGCAGCCAGAAGAATGCCGAGCTGACCCGCTATGTGGTGAGCCTGATTGCACTGGAGCGCAAGCTGGCCAAGCGCAAGGACATTCTCAACATGCTGGGTGAGCGGATCAGCCAGATCGGTCGCCAGCAACAGCATTTCGATCTGCTCGACGAGCAGATCCTGGCCAACATGGCGAGCATCTACAGCGACCTTATCAGCCCCATCGGGCCGCGCATTCAGGTGGCCGGCACCCCGCTGTTCCTGCAGCAGCCGCTGGTGCAGCACAAGGTGCGCGCCCTGCTGCTGGCAGGCATCCGCGCCGTGGTGCTGTGGCGCCAGCTCGGTGGCAGCCGCACCCAGATCATCTTCGCTCGCAAGAAGATGGTGGAACTGGCCAAGCGTTACTAATCATTGGCTTGCGCGCAGGCAGAGGGAGGACAAGGTGAACAGCCGCACATCAGCCTTGATATACCCCGACCGGCGCGCAAGTGAATACGGATCCCCCACACCAATCATCAGGAGTTCACCCCATGGAGCTGTCCGCGCTGACTGCTGTTTCCCCGATTGACGGTCGTTATGGCGACAAGGCCGATGCCCTGCGCCCTATCTTCTCCGAATTCGGCCTGCTGCGTTTTCGCGTTGAAGTCGAGGTTCGCTGGTTGCAGAAACTGGCCAGCCACGCCGGGATCCCGGAAGTCCCTGCCCTGAGCGCGGCCGCGAACGCCCTGCTCGACGGCATCGTCAGCAACTTCAACGAGAGCGACGCCGCCCGCATCAAACAGATCGAGCGCACCACCAACCATGATGTGAAAGCGGTGGAGTACTTCCTCAAAGAGAAAGTCGAAGTGAACCCGGAGCTGGCGGCTGTCAGCGAGTTCATCCACTTCGCCTGCACCTCGGAAGACATCAACAACAACTCCCACGGTCTGATGCTGAAAACCGCCCGCGAAGAGGTCATCAAGCCTTATTGCGAGAAGCTGATCGGCGAGATCAAGCGTCTGGCCCATGAGTACCGTGACATGCCGCTGCTCTCTCGCACCCACGGCCAGCCGGCGACCCCGAGCACCATGGGCAAGGAGATGGCCAACGTCGCCTACCGTCTGGAGCGCCAGTACAAGCAGATCATGGCGGTGGAGATCCTCGGCAAGATCAACGGTGCGGTCGGCAACTACAACGCCCACATCAGCGCCTATCCGGAAGTGGACTGGCACCAGTTCTCCGAGGAGTTCGTTACCTCCCTGGGTCTGACCTGGAACCCCTACACCACCCAGATCGAACCGCACGACTATATCGCCGAGCTGTTCGATGCCATGGCCCGCTTCAACACCATCCTGATCGACTTCGACCGCGATGTGTGGGGTTACATCTCCCTGGGCCACTTCAAGCAGCGCACCATCGCAGGTGAAATCGGCTCCTCCACCATGCCGCACAAGGTCAACCCCATCGACTTCGAGAACTCTGAAGGCAATCTGGGTCTGGCCAACGCCGTGTTCCAGCATCTGGCGAGCAAGCTGCCCATCTCCCGCTGGCAGCGGGATCTGACCGACTCGACCGTGCTGCGCAATCTGGGTGTTGCCATCGGCTATTCCCTTATCGCCTACCAGTCCACCCTCAAGGGTATCTCCAAGCTGGAAGCCAACGATGCCGCCATGGCCGCCGATCTGGATGCCAACTGGGAAGTGCTGGCCGAGCCGATCCAGACCGTCATGCGCCGCTACGGTATCGAGAAGCCCTACGAGAAGCTCAAGGAGCTGACCCGTGGCCGCCGTGTCGATGCCGAAGGGATGCGCACCTTTATCGACACCCTGGAGCTGCCGGAAGCGGTCAAGGTTGAGCTGAAGAAGCTGACCCCGGCCAACTACATCGGTGACGCCCAGCGTCTGGTTGATCTGCTGAAATAAGCGGATAAATGACACCACCGGGGCCCTGTGCATGATCTGCAACAGGGCCCCGGTTATTTTATGTGGCACCCTATACACGGTTTGCAAGAGGGCTTGCCCGAGGCCGGCTGCCGCCTCTGGCAAGACCTCTCCTGACCTTTGTCGAACCCTTTGACGAGAAGATCTATGTACGAACTCAATCTGGATATCGCTCACTTCCTCGAGCACTACTGGCAGAAGCGCCCGCTCCTTATCAAGGGCGGCTTCAAGGACTTTCAGGATCCCATCAGCCCGGACGAGCTGGCGGGTCTGGCCATGGAAGAGGTGGTAGAGTCCCGCCTCGTCACCCGTTTCGACGGCAAGTGGGATGCGGCCCACGGCCCCTTCGAATCCTATGACCATCTGGGCGAAGAGAACTGGACCATTCTGGTACAGGCTTGCAACCACTGGGCTCCCGAGGTGAACGAGCTGGCCGTGCCGTTCCAGTTCATTCCGGGCTGGCGCTTTGACGATGTGATGGTGAGCTTCTCCACCCCCCATGCGGGTGTTGGCCCCCACATCGACAACTACGACGTGTTCATCACCCAGGGTCTGGGCAAACGCCACTGGCGCGTTGGCGATGCCAAGCCGCTCAACGAGTTTGCCGCCCACGCCGCCCTGCTACACTGCGAGCCGTTCGAGGCGATCATCGACGTCATCATGGAGCCGGGCGATATCCTATACATTCCGCCCGGATTCCCCCACGAGGGCTACGCCATCGAGCCCTCCATGAACTTCTCGGTGGGCTTCCGTGCACCGGATGCCAAGGCGCTTATCTCCTCCTTTGCCGATCACTTGATCGACAACGAGGTGCGTACTGAGCGTTACGCCGACGCCGACCTCAAGCCCCGTGCCCGTCACGGCGAGATCCAGCCCCACGAGCTGCACCGTCTGCGCGAGCTGATGCAGCAGGCCCTCGATGACGAGACCCTGTTCAAGGAGTGGTTCGGCACCATGATCTCCGAGGCCAAGCACGATCTGGACGTCAATCCGGTGGAGCCGGACTACAGCGCCGAGGAAGTGGCCGACCTGCTGACCCAGGGCGAGCCTGCCATCAAGGTGCCGGGTCTGCGCACCGTCTGGTTTAGCGGCGAGAGCCAGCAGTGCTATATCGATGGTGAAGCCTGGACTCTGCAGAGCGAAGATGCGGCAGCCATTTCGCTCTTGTGTGACAAGGACATCATCACTCAGGCCGACATGGTGGAGCTGGCCGATCAGGCCGGTTTCCTGCAACTGCTGACCCGTCTGGTCAACCGCGGTTACTGGTTCTTCAACTGATCCAGCTGTGACTGAACGATAAAAAGGCGCCTTATGGCGCCTTTTTTATTGCTATGTGCCCAACGGTTCAGCCGGGAATGGCGCCGCTGTTGAAGGTAAAGCTGTAGCTATCGCCGCGGCAGAGGCTTTGACTCACCTCGAGCAGCTCCCCCTGCGCCGTGTAGCTGCGCTGCATCACGGCCAGCACCGGCATGCCGACCGGCAATCCCAGCATGGCGCTCTCGGTCTGGCTCGGCACCTGCTGGCGGATCTGGTACTGCTGGGCGACGGGCTCAATTCCCTCCTCGCGCCAGTGGGCGTAGAGCGAGCCCTCCAGCAGGTCGGGACGGGGCAGAAACTGGCGAGGGATATAGGTGGTCTCGATGGAGGTGGGGTCATCGTTGACGCAGCGCACCCGGCGGATCTTGGCGATCTCGGTGCCCTCCGCCACCCCCATCAGGGCGGCCTGCTCGGCGCTGGCGGCCACCAGCTCGCGCGCCAGCCAGCGATCGCTCAGCGCCCCGAGCTGGCTCAACTGGGCGGTAAAGCTGCCACCGGCCAGGTTGTAGGTAAACGGAGCGTGTACTACGGTGCCCTTGCCCTGCTGCTTGATCACCAGCCCCTGCTCCGCCAGCAGAGAGATCCCCTTGACCACAGTGGCCCGGGAGAGAGCGAGGCTGTCGGAGAGCTGACGCTCGGAGGGGAGCACGCAGCCGTGGGGCAGCAGTTTGCGTTCGATAGCCTGCTGCAGCCCCTGCGCCAGAATGAGATAGAGCGGCTCATCCCCTGCACAGGCCAGCCGTTGTTTCAACTCGTCAAACAGGTGTTCAGCACTCTCTCTCTGCATGGCGCTCTCGTCTAAAGATGCAAAAATATCAACAAATGAATCCAGTCCACTTTACTTTAAAATGCGTTATGGTTCACACTGGACTGACACTGGATGTGTATAATACCCACTGGACTGCAACTGGACTACACAAAAAGGTGATCGATATCGTCATGACCCCATCAAGCTCTACCTCACTTCAACAGCAGCGTATTCTGGGTTGTCTCTATGGACAAGCGGTTGGCGATGCCTTTGGCATGCCATCGGAGCTCTGGTCCCGCGAGAAGGTGCGTGCCTTCTTCGGCTGGATCCATGACTTCCTCGACGGCCCCGAGGAGAACATCGCCGCCAACGAATTCGTGCGCGGCCAGTTTACCGATGATACCAGCCAGATGGTTGCCCTGATGGATGCCATCATCGAGGAGCAGGGGGAGATCAAACCACTGACCATCGCCCGCCACATCATGAAGTGGGCCGAGGGGATCGACGCCTTTAGCAAAAATATTCTGGGCCCTACCTCCAAGGGAGCCCTTATCGCCCTGCAGCAGGGGATCCCCCTTGAGGAGATCCAGGCCAACGGCGTGACCAACGGCGCCCCGATGCGCATCGCCCCCATCGGCTGCCTGATGCCGACCAGCGACAAGGAGGTCTTTATCGAGGCCGTGCGCCTTGCCTGCGTGCCGACCCACAAGTCGGACATCGCTATCGCTGGCTCCGTAGTGATCGCCTGGGCCATCAGCCGCGCCATCGAAGGGGCCAAGTGGGCAACCATTCGTACCGAACTGCCCCCCCTCGCGCAAGAGGTGCAGAGCCGTTTCGCCTCCACCTTCAGCGCCTCCCTTGGCCGCCGCATCGAACTCGCCTTCACCGCTGTCGACAAGGCGCCGACCATCGAATCGGGTCTGGACGATATCTATGACCTGATCGGTTCCGGCATGGATGTGATTGAATCTATCCCAGCCGCGCTCGGCATAGTGGAGCTCTCCGAAGGGGATCCCATGCTCTGCGCCCAGCTGTGCGCCAACCTCGGCGGCGATACCGACACCATAGGTGCCATGGCCACCGCCATCTGCGGTGCCCTGAGCGGCATCTCGGCCCTGCCGCTGGCAGCGCGCCAACTGATTGATCAAGCAAACCGGATTGACTTCGGCCCCTATGCCGAAGCCCTTGCTCACTATCGGCAACAGGACGTATGACTATGAGCCAGCAAGCAACCGAGATGCAGCCGGAACAGGCTTCCAGCGGCATCGATCTTATCCCTCCCCACGAACGAACCAAGCAACCGGCGGAGCTCTTCTTCGTCTGGTGTGCCGCCAATATCGGCATTCTGGGGGTCGTCTACGGTGCCGTGGTGGTCTCCTTTGGCCTCTCCTTCTGGCAATCGCTGCTGGCGGCGGTCGCCGGGGTCGCCTCCTTCGCGCTGGTGGGGATCACCAGCATGGCGGGCAAGCGCGGCCGCACCACTACCCTTACCCTCTCCCGCATCTGCTTTGGCAAGCGGGGCAATATCGCCCCCACCGCCTTCTGCTGGATCAACCTGATGGGCTGGGAAGCGGTCAATCTGGTCACCGGCACCCTGACGCTGGCGGCACTGTTTGCCGCCATGGGGATGACGGAGTCCCACTGGATCACCGCACTCTCCCTGCTGCTCTTTGGCGGCCTGACCGTGGTGGTCTCGCTGCTGGGGCAAAATACCGTGCTGATGATGCAGAAGTGGATCACCCGCACCTTCGGGGTGATGACCCTGATCGTGGTGCTCTATCTGATGGCCAACGCCAACTGGCAGGTGATCATGGCGCTCCCCTCCGGTGACTGGCTGACCGGCTTCCTGCCCGCCGTGTCGGTGATTGCCGCCGGTACCGGCATCAGCTGGGCCATAGCAGGTGCCGACTACAGCCGCGACCAGAGCGAAAAATCGCGCCCCGGCTCCGTCTTCTCATCCGTGGTGGTGGGCGCCTCCCTGCCCCTCATTCTGCTGATGTTCGCCGGCATTCTGCTCACCGCCCAGATCCCCGATCTCGCCTCTACCGAGAACCCCATCGCGGCCATCGGCAAGCTGCTGCCAGCCTGGATGGCGATCCCCTATCTGGCCGCCGCGGTTGCCGGCATCGTCACCATCGCGGTGCTGAGCCTCTATTCCGCCAGCCTCAACCTGCTGAGCATGGGGGTCAAGCTGCGCCAGTCCCACGCCGTCATGCTGGATGCCGTGCTGGTCGTCGGCGTCGCGCTCTACGTACTGTTTGTCTCTGGCGACTTCCTTGGCCCCTTTATCGCCTTCCTGATCTTTTGCGGCCTCTTCCTGGCCTCCTGGGCCGCCATCTTCATCCTCGACTATCTGGCGCTGCGCCGTCATCAGGGGTACGACTATCTGGCTCTCTACGGTGATACCGGGGTGCGCAAGGGGCCGCTGCTCTGCTGGCTCGCCGGCTCCATCAGCGGCCTGATGGTCACCAAGACCGGCTTTATCGACGGCCCCCTGGCCATCGGCGTCTTTGCCGACTCCAGCCTCGGTCTGTTTGTCTCGTTTGCCGTCAGTCTGGTGCTCTATGCCCTGTTGCTGCCCCGCATGAGGAGTGTCTGAGATGACTCCGCCCGTCCCGACCATGCCGGTCATGGTGATTGGCGCCGCCTTTGGCGACGTGATGCTGGAGATGAACCGCCTTCCCGTCTCGGGTGGCGATGAAGTCGCCCGCGAGAGCGGCCGCCAGATTGGTGGCTGCGCCTTCAACGTAGCCCGCGCCCTCGCTCGGCTCGGCACCCTGGTGATCAACGGCATTACCGTCGGCCAGGGCAACTGGGGAACAGCGGTGGAAGCCGCCATGCTGGCGGAGTCGCTGCCAGTCCAGTTGCGCGATCCGGCTCACGACAATGGCTGGTGTCTGGCACTGGTCGAGCCCGATGGCGAGCGCACTTTCATCACGGTGGAAGGGTGCGAGCAGTACTGGGATACCGCGGCACTAAGCCGTCTGCTACCCGCTGGGACAGGGTGGGTCTATGCCTCCGGCTACGAGCTGACCGGTACCCAGGGCGCACCGCTGCTGGAGTGGTTGCTCCAGCTACCCGAGCGCATCACGCCGTTCATCGATCCGGGTCCCCGTATCGGCGATCTGAGCGCTGACGAGATTGCCACTCTGCTGGCCCGTGGCGCCCTCTTCTCCCTCAATCGTGAAGAGGCAGCCGTGCTGCTGGGGGCCCCCGCCAGCACAGAAACCGTGGCCAGCTTCTGCCGGCAACACAGGGCTGCTCTTATCGTGCGGGAAGATAAAGAGGGCGCTCTGGTCGGCTCCCCGGATGGTCAATGCCTGCGGGTACATCCCGTTGCGGTAACCCTCTGCGATACCGTCGGAGCGGGCGATGCCCATGGCGGCGGCACCCTGATGGGGCTCGCCAGCGGCCTGCCGTTGGCAGAGGCGGTTCGCCTCGGCAATCTGGTGGCCGCCATCGTGGTCAGCCGTCCCGGCGCCGATGGCGCACCAACCCTTTCTGAACTGGTCAATTACGACTTGCCTGTGATCACCGCTGCGTGATCGCTTTGGCCCGCTCCGGCACCGCCGGAGCGGGCATTTTTTCAATGGCAGCAACCACTTCCCCCACACCGTTCACCTCACCCCTCTGTAACAGACGATTTGCGAAGCTGAACCGGATCTTGACGGCACTTCATTTGGTGTTTTATTGACCAGAGGAGGGCTAGTATTATGAGTAGGTTCCCGATCAGTCAGAGAAGCGATCATGCAAATCAACTCAGCCTCCATGCCCATCATGCGCCCCGATTACGGCAAATATCCCTCTTATCCCGAGGCCACACCGGAGCAGATCAATCAGGCTCAAAACAAGGTGCTGGACAAGAAAGACGAGGTTGAAACTCAGCGTGAGGATCAGGCTACCGCCCGCCGCACCATGGCGGTCTCCTACTCGGCTGCGCAGCAGAACAAGGCGGTGGTCGAACGCTATATGGAAGCCAGCGATACAGAGAGCAACGAAAATAGCGGCCCGAGCGCCAGTGACGTCTATCAGGCGGCCAACCGCTACCAGCGCCAGCAGAACCTGAGCGACTACCTGCAATTCCAGCAGAGCCCGCTCGGCCAGCAGATGGGCAACATGGTCGGTGAAGAGAAGCCCAAGGGCTCCCTGCTCGATATCACCGCCTGACAGACCAACATCCGCTAATGAAAAAGCCCTCTCGATGAGGGCTTTTTGCTATCAGTGAGATCCTTCCGCCACTTCGTCGGGCAGCTCGTCAAAGAGAGGATGGTAGAGCACCTCGCCCGCCACGTTGGCCAGCCCCCCCGGCTGCAGCTCCATCGCCATAAAGCACTCTGCCGGCACCTCGTAGATGCAGCGCAGGCCAAATTCGCTGGCGGGACGGAAACCGAAGCGGCTGTAGTAGGCCGGATCGCCGAGCACCACCACCCCTTTCCAATCCATCTCGAGCGCAGTATCCAGCCCTTCACGGATGAGATCGGAGCCAATCCCCTGCCCCTGCCAATCAGGATGCACCGCAACCGGTGCCAGCCCAAGCCAGGGCCCCTCGACACCGTTAATGGTGATCGGGCTTAGCATCAGGTGGCCCATGAACTCGTACTCTTCCTCTTCGACCATGGTCACCACGGCGGCACCACACTCGCGCAGACGGTTGACCAGCTCGGCCTCATCGGTGCGGCCAAAAGCGGCAGTGACCAGCTCATAGACCGGCAGCATGTCACCGGGGCGCTCGGTTCTCAACATCAGGTATTACTCCTCGTACAGCAGAGCGGCCATTATTCCACAAACTGCCCCCGCTCCTGAGCACCTTTGTCCAGAAATGGGAGGGTGCACTCAGGAAAACGATCGGCAAACTGCTCTCGCAAGGCTCGCCAGTTGTCCGGTGCGGGCTGGGCCAGCACCCTCTGATAGGCATTCAGCAAGGAGGGGGACTCCCGCGCCAGCCGCGCAAACGTCTGCTCCAGCCCCGGATGCCAGCGACCATCCAGCTCATCCATCAGCTCCGGCAACTCCACCAGCAGCCTCATCAGTCGATAGCGCAGGGGGAGCTCGCTTTCAGCCGTCAATCTATCCCCATCGGCAAGTAGCCGGGTGATCCAGCCCAGCCGCTCGCACCGCTCTGTCAGCGTCAGCAACGTGGACCCCTGACGCAGCAGTGCAGCGAATTGCAGCAGCCACTCCAGCCCCATATCCCCCTCATCCTTTAGCAGCACGCCACCAGCATGGTGGAACAGCTCGGGCTCTGCTGCCTCCAACCGGGAGAGGGGATAGTTATGCAGCTGATATCCCTCGGCCGCCAGCAGTGGATCAGAAAAGAGCCGTGCCTCGTCAGCATTCATGTCGGCCAGAAAGAGGGAGATGACTGGCAGCGTCGCTTCGCACACAGCGGGATCGCAGAGGATCACCACAACGATCCGCTCATCCTGCTGCCATCTGGCCAGCGCCTGCTGCAACGCCCCGGTCAGGGCAGGACGGCGATCCAGCCGCCAGTAACGCACCTCGCACGGCTGATGACCGTCAATCAGACGCAGCCCCTGCTCAACCATGCCAAGCTTGGCCATCACCCGGCCAGAGGCCAGATTCTGCGGCATATGGCGAGCCGTGATGGCGGGCAGATGCAGCTGGTCAAAGGCGAATGCCTTGACCAGTCTGGCCGCCCGGGTTGCAATGCCGCGCCCCTGCCAGGGGACACCGACCCACCAGGCCAGCTCGCCATTCCAGTGCAGTGAGATGACGCCGACAAGGGGCGCTTCTGCCTCCCCTTGCGGCAAGGTGATGGCCCAACTCCAGCCAAGGCCAAGCGCCGCTCTGCGCCAGCAAAGGGCCAGCCAGTCGCGGGCCCCCTCCGGTGGATAGGGGTGGGGAATATTGAGGGTGTAGCGGGCGATCGCCTCATCGCTGCAATAGCGCACGATCTCTTGTTCATCTCCGGCGTGCAGCGCTCGCAGCTGCAACGGAGCATCACCATCGAGTTCCCGCAAGGAGGGGATCTGCAGGCGACGCGCAAGCAGGCGATTGAGCAGAGCGCCCAGATCCGTGTGCGCATCCAGCGTCAGATCGGCGCCAACTGTCCCCAGCGTGAGCCCCCCCTGCTCCCGGGCCAGCGTCAGCAAGGAAGCTGAACCACTGATAAGGATCTGCTTGGTAGGATCGGCGTGGTGTTGTGGCAACAGGTCGCCATCAAGCCAGGCTGCCAGCAGGGCGCCGGGACAGATCACGCCATCAGGGGTCAGACCTGCCCAGGGGGCACAGTGGTGATCGAGGGTAGCGGCAGCCTCCTTGCCCAACAATAACTGCCAGCGATGGCCCCGCTGCTGCCAGCTGCCCACCACCTGGTTCCAGTGGGGCTGCCACAGGCTCCCCTCGATCAACAGCTCCATCAGCCCGCCTGACAGGCCGCTGGCAGGCTCATGTGATGTGGATGCGCCTCGATGCGGGCAATCCAGTCACGAATGGCGGGCCACCCCTGCAGAGAGAAGATCCCCTCCTCCGCCACATGGGTGTAGGCGTAGAGGGCGATATCGGCGATGGTCGGCGCCTCGCCGCACAGATAGGGGCTCTTTTTCAGTTGTTGCTCCATCACCGCCAGCGCCTTCTCGCCACCGGCTTTCAGCCCGTCGAGCCGCGCCTCCTGCGACTCGGGCCGCCCCAGATAACGGACGATAAAACGGGCCACCGCAATATAGGGCTCATGGCTGTACTGCTCGAAGAACATCCATTTGAGCACGTCGGCCTGCTGGCGCGGATCGGTCGGCCACAAAGGCGAGCCTTGCGCCAGATAGAAGAGGATGGCATTGGATTCCGCCAGCAGATCGCCGGGAGCAAGCTCCAGCACCGGGATCTTGCCATTGGGGTTCATCGCCAGAAAATCGGGGGTTTGAGTCTCCCCCGCTGCGATATCGACCGCCACCCACTCGAGAGGCAGTTCAAGCCAGCGGGCCAGCAACCACGCCTTGTAGCAGTTGCCGGAGCGCAGATCACCGTGCAGACGCATGCACACTCCTTGTGAAAAACGGGTTTGAGAAACAGATCAGGGAGCCAGACGCTCGATATGCCAGCCATCCCCTTCACGGGTATAGTAGAAACGGTCGTGCAGACGGTGTTCACCCCCCTGCCAGAATTCGACCGTCTCGATCACCACCCGAAAGCCACCCCAGAAGCTCGGCAGCGGCACTTCGCCGTTGGCAAACTTCTGCTTGAGCTCGAGAAACTTGGCCTCCAGCACGCCGCGCGCCGAGATGCGGGTCGACTGTTTGGAGACCCAGGCGGCGATCTGGCTATCCTTGGGACGACTGTGGAAGTACTTCATCACCTCGAAGGTGCTCATCTTCTCCACCCGACCAGTCACATGCACCTGACGGTCGAGGGTGTGCCAGGGGAAGAGCAGGCTGATGCGGGGATTCCCCTCCAGCTGATGCGCCTTGCGACTGCCCATGTTGGTGTAAAAAACCATCCCCTGGGTGTCGTAGTGCTTGAGCAGCACGGTACGCTGCCACGGCTGGCCGTCGGCATCAACGGTGGCAACCACCATGGCGGTGGGATCGGTCAGTTTGGCTTCGCAGGCCTGTGCCAGCCACTTCTCGAACAGCTCGAGGGGTTCGGCGGGCAGATCGGCCCGATGCAGCCCGCCTCGGGTATACTCCCGGCGCAGATCAGCAACATCCATCATCTTGATTTTCCTTCAAATAAATAATGGTTCCACGACCATCAAGAGAATGATTGCAGGCATTGTGCGCCCGATAAAGCGGCCTTGTAAACCAGGTATCAGGGACAACGTTCACCCTTCCTTGGCCACTGGGCGCCCCTGTCGCTTATATTTCCGGCTCATTTTCCATGACCGTACAGTTGGCCAGTCGCACTGCCGTCAATTTCCCTGAAATCAGGTATAGCGGCCGGTCAGCGGCCGCTCATTTATATGGAGCCACCGAACCAGGGACTGCATGACTCGCCGAATATCCACCTTGCACCGCATCCCCCTTCCACCTATCATTGCGCCGTTTGTCTGTTTCAGAATCATCCCGCTACCGGGGTGATTCATCTTTATCTGGCCAAGGTTAATCTCATGCTCAAATCCCCACTGTTGCCCCGTTTCGGGGATCTGGTCGTTGCCATTGTTGATGACGTGCTGGGCCAGGGTCTCACCCTGGATCGCGCCTATGCCCGTCACTTCTCCGGCATCGAACTCAAACCGCAAGAACAGGCAAGGATTGCCCTGGTCACCGGCGACCTGCTGCGCCGCCTGAGCCTCTACTGTGCCCTGACCGGTATTCAGGTTCGTCAGGCCGAGAAGAACGTATGGCCGCTGCTGCACAGCTGGCACGCTTTCCACAAGATCCCCCAGCCCAACCACCCGACCCTGGATCGCTTCAACGAAGAGGCATTCCGTCGCCGCCTGACCGAGGCGAAGAAGAATCCGGTATTGATGGATGGTTGCCCGAGCTGGCTGGAGAAACTGGGTAGCGAGCAGTTGGGTGAGGCTTGGTCTGCCGAGCGTGCCGCCCTGGCCTGGATGCCCAAACGCTACCTGCGGGTCAACACCCTCAAGTGTACCCGCGAGGAGTTGCAGGCCATGCTGGCCAAAGAGCAGGTCACCACCATTCCGGTTGAAGGTGTGGAGACTGCCCTGCAGGTCACCTCCGACGCAGCCCTGTTCCGCACCAAGGCCTTTGCCGATGGCTGGTTCGAGCAACAGGATGCCGGCTCCCAGCACATCGCTGCCGCACTCGACGTTGCGCCCGGCATGCGGGTGATCGACGCCTGCGCCGGTGCCGGTGGTAAGACCCTGCATCTGGCCGCCGTGATGAAAGGCAAAGGCCGCCTGCTGGCAATGGATGTGGAAGAGTGGAAACTGGAAAACCTCAAGCAGCGTGCCCGCCGCGCCGGCGCCCACAACGTGGAGACCCGGGTCATCACCAGCAGCAAGACCGTCAAGCGCCTCAAAGAGAGCGCCGACCGCCTGCTGCTGGACGTCCCCTGCTCCGGTCTTGGCGTACTCAAGCGCAACCCTGATGCCAAGTGGCGCGATACCGCCGAGCGTCTGCCGGTGCTGGTCGCTCTGCAGGAAGAGATCCTGCAGCGCTACAGCCAGATGGTGAAGGTGGGCGGCATGCTGGTTTACGCTACCTGCTCCATCCTGCCCGAGGAGAACCGCCAGCAGGTGGACAAGTTCCTCGCCGCCAACGAAAACTTCCGCCTGCTTGGTGATCACACCGTGAGTCCGGCGGCTACCGGTTTCGACGGTTTCTATCTGGCGCGCATCGAGCGGATCGCCTGATCCAGCGTGACCTGCTTTGCGCCCTTATCGCGCACGGCAGGTGCGATGAAAAAAGAGCGGCAGCCCTCGGGCTGCCGCTCTTTTTATTGATAAGGATCGCCGCGTCAGGACTCCAGCGCAGCAATCGCCTCTATCTCGATCTTCACATCCTTGGGTAGGCGAGCCACCTCCACGCAGGAGCGCGCTGGATACATGGCATCGTGCTCGGTGAAGAAGTCGTTGTAGACCCGGTTGACCGCAGCAAAGTCGTTCAGATCGGAGACAAAGACCGTGGTCTTGAAGATATTGCGCACCTCACCGCCTGCCGCCTCGACAATCGCCTTGACGTTTTGCAGAGAGCGCAGGGTTTGCGCTTCGATACCCTCTGCAATGTCACCGCTCACCGGGTCCAGCGGGATCTGGCCGGAGGTGTAGAGGATGTTGCCAATCCGGGTGGCCTGCACATAGGGGCCGATGGCGCCCGGCGCCGCTTTGGTAGTGATAACCTGTCGCATCTGTTACTTCCTCGTGCTGACAAACAAAAAGTAGGCCCGGAGCAAGCCTGCTCACCCCGGGCATGAGAGTTACATCATGTTGGTGAAGGTTCTGGAGATAACGTCCTGCTGCTGCTCGCGGGTCAGGGCGTTGAAGCGCACCGCATAACCGGAGACCCGGATGGTCAGGCTGGGGTACTTGTCCGGATTCTCGATGGCATCCAGCAGCATCTCGCGATTCATCACGTTGACGTTGAGGTGCTGACCCCCTTCCACATCCTGCTCGTGATGGAAGTAGCCATCCATCAACCCCACCAGATTGTTCTCGCGATTGGCCGGCTCCTTGCCGAGCGCCCCCGGCACGATGGAGAAGGTGTAGGAGATCCCGTCTTTGGCGTATTTGAACGGCAGCTTGGCCACCGAGGCGAGCGAAGCGACCGCCCCCTTGCGATCCCGACCGTGCATCGGGTTGGCCCCCGGCGCAAATGGCGCACCGGCACGGCGGCCATCCGGGGTGTTGCCAGTCTTCTGGCCATAGACCACGTTGGAGGTGATGGTCAGGATCGACTGGGTCGGCACCGCATTGCGGTAGGTCGGCAGCGCCTGGATCTTCTTCATAAAGCGCTCGACCAGATCGCAGGCAATGGAGTCGGCCCGCTCGTCATTGTTGCCGTACTGGGGATACTCCCCCTCAATCACGAAATCGACCGCCAGCCCGTCAGCATCGCGCACCGGCTTGACCCTGGCGTACTTGATGGCTGCCAGCGAATCGACCGCCACCGACAGACCGGCGATACCGCAGGCCATGGTGCGATAGACGTCGCGGTCGTGCAGCGCCATCAGCGAGGCTTCGTAGCTGTACTTGTCGTGCATGTAGTGAATAAGGTTGAGCGCGCTGATGTACTGCACCGCCAGCCAATCCATAAAGCTGTCGAGGCTCGCCATGACAGTGTCGTAATCCAGCACCTCGTCCATGATGGGCGCCACTTTCGGACCAACCTGGATCTTCAGCTTCTCGTCCACCCCGCCGTTGATGCAATAGAGCAGGGTCTTGGCCAGGTTGGCACGGGCACCGAAGAACTGCATCTGCTTGCCGATCACCATGGGGCTCACGCAGCAGGCGATGGCGTAATCATCGCTCTCGAAGTCGGTGCGCATCAGATCATCGTTCTCATACTGCAGGGATGAGGTATCGATGGAAACGCGGGCCGCATAGGTCTTGAAGGCACGTGGCAACCCTTCCGCCCAGAGGATGGTGAGGTTGGGTTCGGGCGCCGGCCCCATGGTCTTGAGGGTATGGAGGTAACGGAAGGAGTTCTTGGTCACCAGAGTGCGACCATCCAGCCCCATACCGCCGATCACCTCGGTCGCCCAGATGGGATCGCCGGAGAAGAGGGAGTCAAACTCGGGGGTGCGCAGGAAGCGCACCATGCGGATCTTCATGATGAAGTGATCGACCAGCTCCTGGGCATCCTGCTCGCTGATGAGCCCCACCTTCAGATCCCGTTCGATATAGATGTCGAGGAAGGTGGCAGTGCGACCGAGGGACATGGCCCCGCCATTTTGCGACTTCACCGCCGCCAGATAGGCAAAGTAGAACCACTGCACCGCCTGCTGCGCCGTGCGGGCTGGACCGGAAATATCGCAGCCGTAGCTCGCCGCCATCTGTTTGATCTGCACCAGAGCCCGTTTGTGCTCGGCCAGCTCCTCGCGCTGACGGATCACCTGCTCCAGATTCTCGCCACGTTCGAGGGCTGGTTGCAGATCGGCAAACTGCAGCTCCCGCTCACGGATTAGATAATCTATGCCATAGAGCGCTACCCGACGATAATCTCCGATAATGCGACCACGGCCGTAACCATCCGGCAAACCGGTCAAAATCCCTGATTTTCGGCAGCGCAACATCTCTGGAGAGTAGACGTCGAACACCCCCTGATTATGGGTTTTGCGCAATTCGCTGAAGGTATATTCAAATTCGGGATCCATCTCCCGGCCATACGCTTCAAACGAGCTGCGGATCATATTTACGCCACCAAACGGGTGCAGCGCTCTTTTAAGAGGCTTGTCGGTCTGCAGGCCAACAATTTTTTCCAGTCCCTGCTCGATATAACCCGGCCCGTGGGCGGTGATGGTCGTGGCAATATTGGTATCAAAATCAACCGGCGCGTGGGTGGCATTCTCGATGCGGATCCCCTCCATCACCTTGTTCCACAAGGTGGTGGTCGCTTCGGTGGCATCTGCCAGAAACTGTTCGTCACCTTCATAGGGGGTGTAGTTCTGCTGGATAAAATCACGAACGTTGATCTCGTGCTTCCAGTTTTCACCGGCAAACCCTTGCCATGCCTGACGGAATTTATCCTGATCCAATTGCATATCAACTTTCATCAAATAAACCTCATTCACTACTCATGACACTACAGTGGAAGATGTCAGACGCACTCGGCCTGACGAACCTGCTGCCCCAGACGAATGGCATCCAGCGCGATCATTTTCTCTTCATTGGTGGGAATAACTGCCGCCAGCACCATGGACTCTGCCGCCGAAATCACCCGGCAGCCCTCGCTATTGGAACGCTGGTTAAACGGCTCGCTGATCGCTACGCCAAATACCTGAAGTCGTTCGCATACCAGTTTTCTGATAAAGGCCGAGTTCTCGCCGATCCCGCCAGTGAAAATAACGGCATCCAGCCGGCGCAATGAGGTGGCATGGCCGCCGATATGGCGGGCAATACGATGGACAAAGGCGTGAATGGCCAATTTTGCCCCGGGATGTCCTTCGTGATAGGCAGCTTCCAATACCCGCATATCGGAGGAGAGCCCCGAAATACCCAGCAGGCCGGACTGCTTGTTCAATACCCGCTCGATATCCTCGATGGATTGCCCCGTCTTGCTGGCGATATAGGCCAACGCGCCAAAATCGATATCACCGCTGCGGCTGCCCATGATCAGCCCCTCCAGCGGCGTCATCCCCATCGAGGTATCGACGCTCTTGCCATCCTGTACCGCACAAATAGAGGCGCCATTGCCCAGATGGGCGATGACCAGACCGGCATGCTGCCCATCCAGCCCCATAAATACGCAGGCCTGCTCGGCCACATAGCGATGTGAGGTGCCATGGAAGCCATAGCGACGCACGCCGTAATCCTGCAGATATTGGTAAGGCAGCGCATAGATATAGGCTTCCGGCTTCAGGGTCTGATGAAAGCCGGTATCAAATACCGCAATCTGGGGCTGGTCGGGAAATAGCTGGCGGGCGGCCATCACGCCGCTCAAATTGGCGTGGTTGTGCAGCGGGGCCAGTGGCGAGACCTGCCTGATTTTGGCCAGTACCCGCTCGTCAATGATGGCCGCTTCGCTGAACTCATTGCCGCCATGGGCAATGCGATGGCCGACCAGGGTGATGGCATCGAGCAAACCGCGCAGTTTCAGCTCTTCTGCAATCGCCGCCAATGCGCAGCTATGGTTGTTTTCCGGCAAGGGAGTGGCCGGGTTTCTATCAATTTTCAGCTGTGGATGTTCGGTCTCGATACCATCGGCCATGCCGGAGATCACCACCTCGCAGGTTTTACTATCCAGTACCGAGAATTTGACCGACGAAGAGCCGCAATTGATAACCAGAACCAACGAATCAAACTTCATTACATCGCCTCGATATTTATGATGTCGAGTCACTGCAGTCAGAACATATTTACCACTGTTTGTGGTGGCCAAATAACGGATAGTCTTGCCCTGGGCCCAAATAATTGGACCAACCAAGAACCGGTTATTGCGCGCTTCTGACTGCGCCATGCAGACCCCGCCAAGAGGTCAGGGTCTGAATGGCTGATGACTTACAGAAAAGGTTTTCAGAACAGCTTGGAAACAATATTCAGGATGGTCAGCACACCGATGATGGTGACAAACACGTTGCTGGCCTGGCCTTTATATTTGGCCAGCGCAGGTGTTTTATTGACGGCATACATCGGCAGCAGACAGAGCAGTGACGCGATGATCGGCGCCCCCATTGCCTCAATCAGGTCGAGGATGTTGGGGTTCACATAAGCGACCAGCCAGGTCGAGCCCATGATGAACAACATACTGACCATGTTGAGTTTTTTACTGGAAACCTTGCTCTTGTCGCCCTGGTAGCCAAAGCGGAGGATGAGGCCGTTCAACCCTTCCAGCGTCCCCAGATAGTGGCCGAAGAAGGATTTGAAGATGGCAACCAGCGCAATGATGGAAGCGGCATACTCCAGGGTGGTGGCAAATGCAGACTTGCTGCCAGCCAGCGAGGAGAAGTGGTTGGCCAGATAGGAGAGCACCGGAATATTCTGGGCCTTGGCTTCCGCCATATTTTGCGGCGACAGGGTAAACAGGCAGCTGAAGGCAAAGAACATCACCACGGCCACCATCAGCATGCTGGCACCGGAGATAATCTTCGAGCAGCGCTTCTCGGTAAAATCACGACCGAACTCCTGCTCATACTCTTCCCGTTTGGAGACGATGAAAGAGGAGACAATCGGCGAGAAGTTGAAGGAGAAGACCATGATAGAGATCCCCAACCAGACGGTGACCAGAATACCGTCGTGACCGAACATCGATATCTCGCTCAGATTGACCTGATCAAAGACGGCACTGTTCCAGTAAGGAACTAGGGAGAGAGAGATGACCACCAGGCTGGCGATGAAAGGAAATACCAGATAGCTCATCACGCGAACCATCAGATCCTTGCCGAAATAGATCACGAAGGCCATCAACAGCAGCAGCCCAAGGGCGACAACACCCCGATTGAGCGGTGCCATTTGCAGTTGATGCTCCCAGAATGCCATGAAGGTATTGGTGATTGTCACACCATATATCCAAAGCAGTGGGCAGATGGCAAAGAAATAGAGGAAGGTAATCACTACCCCACCCATTTTGCCAAAATGCTCTTCAACGGTCTCGGTAATATTTGCCGATGGATTGCTGCCAGAAAGACATAATCTTGCCAACGCCCTGTGGCAATAAAATGCTATAGGATAAGCCAGCACCAACATGATTAATATTGGTATCAGACCACCATATCCGGCCCGAATTGGGAAAAATAGAACACCTGCACCGATCGCTGTACCAAATAGACCGAGTCCCCAGGTTGTATCCGACTTACGCCATGCTTTGATACTCTCTTTACTGCTGCTAACGACACTATCCAATATCATGACTGTATTCCTTACAGGCTAAATTGACGGATATTGTTCTGTTCGATAATTTCGGCGATTCGGGTCAGGTCAATATTGCCACCCGAAATAATGCTGACGGTCTTTTTGCCTTCGACATAATGTTTCAGCTTGCCGCTCAGCAGCGCTGCCGAGGCCAGAGCTCCCGCCCCTTCGGTAATCACCTTGTTGCGCTGAATAAGGTCAACCATGCTGTGGCGAATATCATCTTCAGTGACCAGAACGATGTCATCGACCAGCTCTTTGACAATTTCATAGGTCAGGGTGCCGGGTCTTGCCACGTCACAACCATCAGCCAGCGTGCTGCTGGTTCTGTGATTGGTAATGGTACCTGCGTAGTATGAAGCCGCCATGCCGTGGACATTCTCCGACTGCACGCCAATCACACGGATAGTCGGGTTGATGGATTTGATGGCCATTGCGACGCCGGCAATCAGACCACCGCCGCCAATCGGCACTATGATGTTGTCCACATCATAGAGATCCTCGATGATTTCCAAGCCAATGGTGCCCTGACCGGCAATCACTTTTGCATCGTCGAAGGGGGGGATAAATACACGGCCTTCCATTTCCACGATTTCGCTGACTTTGGCAATGGTGTCATTGAAACTATTGCCATGCAGAATAACTTCCGCCGAATAATCGCTGGTTGCAGCAATTTTTGATTTTGGTGCACAGCAAGGCATGACCACCTTGGCATCAATTCCCAGCATGGCACTGGACAAAGATACCCCCTGCGCGTGATTACCGGCAGAGCAGGCGACAACACCTTTTTGACGATCCTCCAGACTTAATGAACTGAGTTTGTTGAAGGCACCGCGAATTTTAAAAGAGCCTGTACGTTGCATGTTTTCAAGCTTGAGGTAAACCTCGCCATGGCAACGTTCGCTGATGTAGTTAGAGGGTAATTGCGCGGTCTTGTATATATGGTTGGTCAGTCTTTTTTTGGCTTCGGTAATATCATGAAGACCAATGGGCAGATTGCTATACATCTTCATCGCAAATCTCTTTTTATTTATTAATTTGTAGGGTTTTATTTCACTGGGCGAAGCGATACTAGGTTCTATCACTTGCAATTAATGTGAGCATAAACACAAAAAAATCTACAAAGAGACTGCGTCACGGTGAAATTATCAAAAAATGTGATGGCAGCAACACTTGAATCCAAATGGATTAAAAAAAGTAATCAGAGATTGGCGAACAATATAATTAACAACTCCAACACAAAGCCGCAAAGATTAGATTTTTCAGGGCAATTTCGTTGCTTTTTGCAACCGGCAATCAGTTGCTTGCCTGCCAGAACCGGGACAATAAAAAAGGGAGCCTATATGGCTCCCTCTCGACAACACCGGACTGATTACTCGGCTGCAGCATCATCTTTCTTGTACTTGGCAGCAGTCTCTTTGATCAGAGCCTGCAGCTCGCCGGCCTGGAACATCTCGATCATGATGTCGCAGCCACCAATCAGCTCGCCCTCAACCCACAGTTGCGGGAAGGTCGGCCAGTTGGCAAATTTCGGCAATTCAGCGCGGATATCCGGGTTTTGCAGGATATCAACATATGCAAACGGCTCACCGCAGGACATCAGCGCCTGGGAGGCCTGGGCAGAGAAGCCACAGCTGGGTAGCTTGGGAGAGCCCTTCATGTAGATGATGATGGGATTGTCAGCCAGCTGCTGCTTGATCTTTTCGATAGTTTCCATAGATGCCTCACTAGAGCAATGATGGCGGCCATTCTACTGCAATCTGGCCCGATCACAACCGGACAAAGGGCAAGAACGGCACGAATCGCTGCCAGAATAGACAGATGATTGATCCTGATCATGGCGCCAATCAAGGGTTGTTAGCCCATCTTTGATACTGCTACAATCCCTTGGCTTTGGACTTTCCTGTCCCACCATTTTAAAAACAACTCTTTTCACATTGGAAAAGAGTACGCAATGTCTTGCAACCGTCGCGCTCGCACGGTCCAGCCAATGGAGAGTAGAAAATGGCATTCGAACTTCCCGCTCTGCCCTATGCAATCAATGCTCTGGAACCGCACATCTCCCAAGAGACCCTGGAATACCACCACGGCAAGCACCACAACACCTACGTGGTCAATCTGAACAATCTGGTGCCGGGTACCGAGTTTGAAGGCAAGTCTCTGGAAGAGATCATCAAGACCTCCACTGGTGGCGTCTTCAACAACGCAGCCCAGATCTGGAACCACACTTTCTACTGGCATTGCCTCTCCCCGAACGGCGGTGGCGAGCCGACTGGTGCACTGGCTGATGCCATCAACAAAGCATTCGGCTCCTTCGCCGAGTTCAAAGATGCCTTCACCAAGTCTGCCATCGGCAACTTCGGTTCAAGCTGGACCTGGCTGGTGAAGAAGGCTGACGGCTCTCTGGCCATCGTCAACACCTCCAATGCAGGCTGCCCGCTGACTGAAGCCGGTACCACCCCGCTGCTGACTGTTGACCTGTGGGAGCACGCCTACTACATCGACTTCCGCAACCTGCGTCCGAAGTACATGGAAACCTTCTGGGCTCTGGTTAACTGGGAATTCGTGGCCAAGAACCTGGCTGCCTGATAACGGCTCCTCTTCTTGCCAAAACGCCTCGCACCTGCGAGGCGTTTTTTATATCTGTGCGGTCGTTCCGCAGAGATGAAAAAGGCGCCATAAGGCGCCTTTTCTATGTCATGAGACAACCTATCTACTGGTCATCTATCTCGTCCATATACTGGTCGAGATTGGCATCATCAGACTGCTCCTGCTTCGCCTCCTTGAGCTCGGCTTTCTTCCCCGTCACCTTGCTCTGGTTGTACTGCAGGTAGAAATCTTTGGTCAATGCATAAGGATCAAGCGAGTTGTCGATGATCCGTTCCTGATCGATCAGCTTGGAGCGGGAGCCCAGGCCATCGAGCGCCCAGTGCACCACTCGCAGTGGCAAGGTCAGCAGGGCATAGGGGAAGTAGATGGTATCGACCGTATCACCTACCAGCTTGCGGGTCGTGGTCGGCCCATAGACTGGCACCATCAGGTAGGCACCTTCGCCAATATCCGCCTTGCCCAGTACGGTATCCATCTCCAGCTTGTCGCGCTCAAGACCGGCATGTTTGGCAACGTCGAAGATGCCCAGCAGACCGACCGTGGTGTTGAGGGTAAAGCGGCCCAGGTTGACCCCCGCCCCCTTCAAATCACCGGTGATAAGGTGGTTGACCATGCTGCTCGGTTCGTTGAAGTTCTCCACCAGATTTTCGATGCCATCCTTCATCCCCTGCGGTACGTAACGGGCATAGCCGTGTACCACGGGCCGGGCGACATAGGGCTCCAGCACATCGTAGTTAACTGCCCACATGGCCCGGTTTGGCCCCTGGAAGGGGTCACGAGGATCTGCTGCCGTACTGGTAGCTCCCGGATGATTCATTCCAGGATTGAGATCAAGGCTCTCTGGCCCCTGTTTGGGTGGGCCACCGGCGCAGCCAGCCAGCAACAGGGCTGACAGCAAGGCCCCTGCACGAAGATACATATGGAAGTCCCGACGTTTTATTTTGATTTATCAGAAGTATAGATAACCCGGCCGCCCTCCGGTGGCCGGGTTATCAAAGGACATATTAGAGGGCGTGATCGATACGGATGTCAATCGGAGCGCTTGGAATATCTGCGCTCTTGATCGGTGCAGATACCCCTTCAAAGGCCCCCTCCTTGTTCATGACGTTGCCGCCACGGGAGAGCCGTGCCTTGAATTGCAGCTCGGGATAGGAAGCAAGCTTGCTCCCTTCCATCATGGCATCGTCATCACCCAGCGAGAGCGTCACAGGCAGAGTGGGCCCTGCAATACGCTTGACGGCAATCGGCATGGGCGGCCCGTTGGGCACCACGGCAAACACGAAGAGATAGGCATCTTCCGGCATCTGAATGCCCGCCGCCAGCGAGATATGGATCGGGAACTCCCCCTGCTTCACCTCAAGCTGTGCATTCTGACTATCCCGAGCATCCACTGCGCCAGAAGGCGTCACCGCCATACCACGTTGCTTGAGCTGCGCCCTGGCATAATCCATGGAACGCTCAACCATCACATAACGGGGAGAGCCCTTCTCCATCAGCGGCAACATCGCCTGCCAGCGATCAAGGGCGGTCTGGAAGTCCTCTTTTTGCAGTGCCATAAAGGCGTAGACAGAGCGCGCCTCGATGTTGCCCGGCTCCTGAGCGATGGCAGCCTGCAACAAGGCATCGGCTTGTGCCTCATCCCCCGTCATCATCAGCGCCTGGGCGTAGGGAACAGCTACCAGCGATTTTTGCGGGGCCAGCTTGTAAGCTCGCTCCAGCGCGTCGTTGGCCATCTCGGGATCGTTGCCATCCAGCGCCAAGCGCCCCAACAGCAGCCAGCCACGGTAGTCGTTCGGTTCATCCTTGAGGCGGGTGCGCAACCCCAATGTGAAGTCGAGCAGATCCTGTTCGGTCACCTTGGCATCGCGCTCCACCAGAATGCGGTTGCTCAGCTCGCCAAGACGGCTGTTGGCATCCTGCCAGCGGCTCACCTCTTGCCAGCTGCCCAGCTTGAAGTAGAGGCCCAGACTCACCACCACCAGCACCACCACACCCGGGATCCAGATCAGACTCTTGCCGCTGCGGGCGGTCTGCTCCACATCGGGAATGTCATCGAGCAGGCTGCGCTGCAACTCGATGAGCGAATCGGGCTCCTCGGCCAGCACCCCCTGTTCGCGCTCCTCGCCGATCTCCAGCAGACGCTGGCGATAGAGCTGCTTGTTGAGGGCCGAGCGGCTGATGCTCTGTTTGCCTTCACCACGCCACAACGGTACGACCAGCGCCAGACTCACCAATACCAGCAGGGCCGCAATCACAATCCAAAAAGCGGTCATTGTTTCTCTTCCTCTTTGAGCAGTTCGGCAAGCCGGCGCTGCTCCTCTTCGCTCAGGGAGCTATCCACGGGCTGGACTGCAGCCACAGGTCGCCGGCTGCGCATCACCACCACCCCCAGACCGATGACGATGACCAGCAGAGGGCCAAGCCAGAGGATCAGGGTGGATGCCATCAGCGGCGGGTTATAGAGGATAAAGTTGCCATAGCGGGCCACCATGTAATCCACTATCTCATCCTTGTCCTTGCCCTGACGCACCATCTGGTAGGTCTTGTCGCGCAGATCCTTGGCCAGCCCTGCATTGGAGTCGGCAATATCCTGGTTCTGACACTTGGGGCAACGCAGCTCCTTGGTCAGCTCGCGAAAGACCTGCTCCTGATTGTCGTTGTCGAAGGTATAAACATCGATGGCGGCCATGGCCGGCGCTTGTACCACCCATCCCAGCAACAACAGCAGGGAAGCAATTAACACTCTCATCAGCACGCCCCTCACTTCATGGCATCAAAAATGGGTTTGAGGGTCGATGCCCAGTTTTCGGGGTTGATATCCCCCACGTGGCGATAGCGGATGATCCCCTTGCTGTCGATAAAGAAGGTCTCAGGCGCACCGTATACCCCCAGATCCAGCCCCAGCATGCCGTCCGGATCATAGAGATTGATCTGGTAGGGATTGCCCAGCTCCGCCAGCCACTTGATCGCCTTGTTGCGCTCATCCTTGTAATTCATCCCGACGATGTAGATCCCCTGCCCCGCCAGCTCCTTGAGATAGGTGTGCTCGCCATAGCAGGTCGGGCACCAGGTAGCCCAGACGTTGAGCAGCATGGGACGGCCGGTCAGGATACTGCGATCGTGCTGTTTATTCAGATCGTAAATGTCCTGCAGGGTGAAGACAGGCACCTCTTTCCCCACCATCACGGATTCGAGTTTGGTGGGATCAGAGTACAGCCCCTTGAACAGAAAAACGGCACCCAGCAGAAAGACGACAAAGGGGATTAAAAACAGCCAGGTCTTGCGATTCATGCCTTGCTCTCCTCCTCACGACGGCCAAAACGGTAGCGCTTGTCCAGCATCGCCAGCACGCCGCCAATAGCCATGAACACGCCGCCAAACCAGATCCAGCGTACGAAAGGCTTGTAGTAAATCCTCACCGCCCAGGCACCGTTGTCGAGCTGTTCGCCAAGGGCTGCGTAAAGGTCACGAGTAATACCGGCATCGATGGCCGCCTCGGTCATCGGCATCCGGGTCACCTTGTACATCCGCTTCTCCGGCTTGAGCAGGGCAACCTGCTTGCCATCCTTGTGCACTTCCAGCACGCCTTTGAAACCGTCGTAGTTGGGGCCGTTCTTCTCCTTGATGCCGGTGAAGACAAACTCGTAATCGGCAAAATGGATCCGATCCCCCGCCTGCATCCGCAAATCTTTCTCGATGCTGTAGTTTTGGGTACAGGCGATACCGATGATGCTGACTGCCAGCCCCACGTGGCCCAGGATCATGGCCCAGTGGCTATTGCCAAGCTTGCGAACCCCGATGGCAAAGCTGTGCTTGTGGGTAGCGCGCGCCCAGGTCTCCTGCGCACTGGTGACGATGATCCAGGCGCCAAGACCGATCCCCAATGCCGCCCACGGCTTGAATGTCTCGGCAAGGGTCAGCGGCAGCAGGAAGGCCGCCGCCAGACTCAGGAGCAGCGCAATCACGACCTTGCTCTTGAGCTCGCCCAGATCCTGGCGGCGCCAGCGAAACAGCGGGCCAATCCCCAGCAGCAGGGCGAACGGAATGATGAGCCAGCTGTAGATGTGGTTGAAGAAGGGAGTACCGATGGAGATGCTGCCCAGACCCAGCTCCTTGTGAACCAGCGGCAGCAGGGTGCCAAGCAGCACGGTCAACAGACCCGCCACCAGCATGATGTTGTTGGCCAGCAGCAGGGTTTCACGGCTCCACAGCTCATGCTTGCCGTGGCTCTTCACCTGCGAGCCCTTGAAGGCAAACAGCAGCAAGGATGAGCCGATTACCGCCAGCAGGAAGCCCAGAATGAACAAACCGCGGGTCGGGTCGGAGGCAAACGCGTGCACCGAGACCAGCACGCCGGAACGCACCAGGAAGGTGCCGAGCAGGCTCAGGGAGAAAGCCGAGAGCGCCAGCAGCACGGTCCAGGCCTTGAAGGTGGCACGCTTTTCACTCACCGCCAGCGAGTGCAGCAGGGCGGTACCCGCCAGCCAGGGCATAAAGGAGGCGTTTTCTACCGGATCCCAGAACCACCAGCCACCCCAACCGAGCTCATAATAGGCCCACCAGGAGCCTAGCACGATCCCCAGCGTCAGGAATACCCAGGCGGCCATGGTCCATGGACGGGACCAGCGTGCCCAGGTCGCATCGAGGCGACCGGTCATCAGGGACGCGATGGCAAAAGCAAAGGCGACCGAGAAGCCCACATACCCCATGTAGAGCATCGGCGGGTGGAAGATGAGACCCGGATCCTGCAACAACGGGTTGAGGTCGCGGCCATCTACCGGGAAGTAGGGCAAGGTGCGGATAAAGGGGTCGGAAGTAAACAGCACGAAGGCGGTAAAACCGACCGAGATGAGGCCCAGTACGCCGAGTACCCGCGCTACTGCGTCGAGTGGCAGACGGCGGCTGAACATGGCGACGGCCGCAGTCCAGCCCCCCAAGGTCAGCACCCACAGTAGCAGAGAGCCCTCATGGGCCCCCCATACTGCAGAGATACGATAAGCGAGTGGCAACAGGCTGTTGGAGTTGGTGGCCACATACTGCACGGTGAAGTCGTTATCGATAAATGCCCAGGTCAGGCAGAGGAACGACAGCAGCAACAGCAGGAACTGGGCATAAGCGAGCGGACGGGCCGCCGACATCATGCCAAGGCGCCCCCAGCTGGCGCCAAGCAGCGGGTAGCTGCCCAGCAATATAGCGGTGGCAAAGGCCAGGATCAGTGCGAACTGTCCTAATTCCGGGATCATTGCTTACTCCCCTTCAACTGCGCCTCGGTATATTGCGGCTTGAAGTGCATGCCGTTGGTGGCATCGGCCACTTCAGGCGGCATGTATTTTTCATCGTGTTTGGCCAGCACTTCGAAGGCCTCGACTGTAGTGGCATCTTTCAGGGTGCCTTGTGCCACTATGCCCTGCCCTTCGCGGAACAGATCCGGCAGGATGCCGTCATACTCCACCGTCACCAGATGACCGCCGTTATCCACCAGCTTGAAGGCTACCTTGAGGCTTTGTGGATCCCGTTGAACCGAGCCGGGCACAACCAGCCCACCGATGCGCAAACGCTGTCCCTCTTCCGGCTTGATCTTGTCCGGCCCTTTCCCTTCCACCAACTCGCTCGGCGTGTAGAAGAGATCGATGTTCTGACTCAGGGCATAGAGCACCAGCCCACATACGGTCGCGAGCCCCAGCGTGATGGCCAGGATAATGGTGAGGCGTTTTTTACGTCTCGGATTCATAGGGTGTTCTCCATCTGCTGGGCCGCCTTGCGGCGAGCCTCGCGTGCCTGCTTGCTGCGCAATTCGCCCAGCAGGCTGCGGGTTTTCATACGGGTGGAAATGACGATACCGATAAGGCAGACCAGAGTCAGGCCAAAGGAGAGCCAGACATAGAAGGCGTATCCGCCCATCGCCAGGAAGTCACTGAAAGAGGCAAAGTGCATGCTTACTTCTCCTGCTCGGCTATCTCTTTGACCCAGGGGCGGTGCCACTCCCGCATCAAGAGCTCGTTTCTAAAGCGCATAATGGTCAACGCACCGAGGAAAGTGGCAAACGCCAGGATCATGACGAGCAGCGGCCACAGCATATCGGAAGAGATGGAGGGCTTGGCAAACTTGGTGATGGTTGCCCCCTGATGCAGGGTGTTCCACCACTCCACCGAGTAGTGAATGATGGGCAGGTTGATCACCCCAACCAGCGCCAGAATGCCGGCCGCACGACCAGCCAGCACCTTGTCGCTAAAAGCGTTGTAGAGAGCAATGACGCCGAGGTAGAGGAACAGCAAAATCAGCTCGGAGGTGAGACGGGCATCCCAGACCCACCAGGTTCCCCACATGGGTTTACCCCAGGCCGCACCGGTAAAGAGAGCGATAAAGGTAAAAATGGCACCAACCGGAGCAATGGCTGCTACCGTCATGTCCGCCATCCGCAGCTGCCATACCAGCCCGATAAACGCAGCAATCGCCATGGTGGAGTAAGCCCCCATGGAGAGGATGGCAGCAGGGACGTGGATATAGATGATCCGGAAGGAGTCACCCTGCTGATAATCTGCAGGGGCAAAGGCCAGACCCCAGACAGAACCGATGATGAACGAAAGCAGACTAATCACCGCAAACCAGGGAAGCAGGGTACCTGCCAACTGATAGGCCCGCTCCGGTTTGGCGTAAGGGTGCAACCATTTCCACATAGCTCACAAAACCTTTTTGTTATTAATCATTTGGCGAGGCCTACCATACCGACCACAGGGCTGCATCAAATACCCCGAAAGCAATAAGCGGCGCTCTCCTTGATCCATCGCAACTTAATTTTTCCAACATTGCCCCATACGAGGCTTATTACTTTTGCGCCAACTCCGTCAGTTGAGGCTGACTCGCAAAGCGGCCGACACCGCCAGCGGGGTCAACGTCAATGCCCCCACCAGCATGGCCGCCAGAATGGCAAGCTGACCCCCGTAAGGCAGCCCCATCCCAGCCGCATCAATTGCCGAGGTCGCAAAAATCAGCACCGGTATATATAGCGGCAGGATCAGCAGACTGAGCAATACCCCCCCTTTGCGCAGGCCAACAGTCAGGGCTACGCCGATGGCACCGAGCAGGCTCAATACCGGCGTTCCCAGCGCCAGTGTCGCCACCACAGCCAGATAACTCTGCATATCGAGGGAGAGCAAAATTGCAATAAGCGGTGAGATGAGCAGCAGCGGCAAACCCGTCAGCAGCCAGTGAGCAACCACTTTGGCTAGCGCCAACAGGCCCAGAGGGTGAGGCATCAACATCATCTGCTCCAGAGAGCCATCGCTGAAGTCATCGCGAAACAGTCGCTCCAGCGACAACATGGCCGCCAGCAAAGCGGCAACCCAGATGATGCCGGGAGCGATACGAGCCAGCAGTTTCGGCTCGGGACCTATGCCCAGCGGAAATAGGGTAATAACAATCAGGAAAAACCAGAGCGGGTTGAGGATGTCGGAACGCTGGCGCAGAGCGATCAGCAGTTCACGTCGAATAAGGTGAAGGATAGCGCGCAGCATGATGTCACTCCTGCATCATGGGGGTCAGTGACAAGGTCTTGAGGCGTCCTTGCATCAGTGTGAGATCCTGATGGGTTGTGAGGATCACCATGCCACCCCGATCGGCATGGGCCAGGAAGAGCTGCTCCAGCACCTTGACCCCCTGTTTGTCGATAGCGGTGAAGGGCTCATCCAGGATCCAGAGCGAAGGCTTGTTGCAGAGCCATAAGCGGGCCAGTGCTACGCGTCGTTGCTGACCTGCTGAGAGCTGACCGGTGGGGTTATCCTCAAAACCGGCCAGACCAACTCGAGCCAAAATCTGCCACAAGTCGCTCTCAGTCTGCGCAGAATGGTGAAGTTGCTGATAAAAAGTCAGGTTTTCAAAGGGTGTCAGGGCTGCCTTTACCCCAGGCTGATGGCCCAGATAGAGCAGACTGGCGTGATACTCGTCACGGCAAGCGCGAATATTCTCCCCATTCCAGAGCACTTCACCAGAAAAGGGTTGTGAGAGGCCAGTCAGCAAACGCAACAGACTGGTTTTGCCAACCCCGTTGGGGCCTTCTATTTGCACCAGATCGCCGGGTGAAACTGTAAAGGAGAGATGTTCAAACAGAGTGCGATCTTCACGCACGCAGCTCAGATTGTTGACTTGAAGCAGCATGAGGATGTTATCAAATAGAATTAAGCGGCCTGCATCTTAACACAGTATTGGGATACGTCGTTTCATAGATGCAACAATTGGCGCAAGTCGCGATGGTGATCGCGAAAAGAGGTAAAGGGGGTGTCGATATGGCTCAGATCTGTTCCCGTCACTACATATAAAATAAAGGAAGGCATGAGCCTTCCTTCACTATCAAGAACGACCTTTTCGCAAGGATATCAAGAGTTCGGCTTCTGCCTTTGGCAACTCGCACTCGCTCATGACTTCATCCAGATCGGCACCCAGTTCAACCATCTTGGCAGCACGGCTGTAGAGCCTGCGCTCTGGATCCTGCATGGTCAGCTCTTGCTGGCGATCGTTGATCTGTTGCATCGCCCCCTCCACTGCTTGCAGGCGCTGCCCCATGCCAATGGCACCGGTATGCAGCTCCATCATCTGTTTGCGCAAGCTTTCAAGTTGCCCCTGCAAAGTGGTCACGTGCGCCTCGGACTCCTGCTTGCTGCGCTTGCTTCTTGACCAGACATAAAAAGCAAACGCCAGTGCAATCAGGGACACCACCAAGGCAACTATCTCAATGATCAAAACATCACCTTATTGTTAGAGAGAACCAATTTCGTCCCACTCTTCATCAGAGAGCAACTTGTTCAGGTCAACCAGGATCAATAGTTGACCATCGCGGTTGCTAACACCCTGGATGAACTTGGCGCTCTCTTCGGTACCCACTGCGGGAGCGGCATCGATCTCGGAGGAGCGCAGATAGACCACTTCAGCTACGCTGTCGACCATGATGCCAATCACCTGCTTCTCGGCTTCGATGATGACGATGCGGGAGTTTTCACTCACATCGCCGGAAGGCAGGCCAAAACGGGAACGGGTATCGATGACAGTCACCACATTACCACGCAAGTTGATGATCCCGAGTACATATTCGGGAGCACCCGGCACAGGCGCGATTTCGGTGTAGCGCAATACCTCCTGCACCTGCATCACGTTGATGCCATAGGTCTCATTTTCCAGTTGGAAGGTTACCCATTGCAGCACTTCATCTTCAGCCAGATTCTGTGCAATATTGCGCTTTTCTGTCATGTTTTTATTCCTTTTATGAAAACGTCTACTGCTAAAACTAGCAATAAAACAGCTCGATTGCAGAAGTTATCAGCGACCTTCTATGTTGACCCCACGCTCCAATAAAAGGAGCAATTCGCGAACATGCAACAGGGCACACATTTTTTCTTTAACCATGCCCGCGAGCCAAGGACGCTTGCCCTCTTGGTGGCGCCACTTGACCTGATCGCGGTGCAACAATTCAGTTCCTTTGAGGTGATGACACGCCAGTCCCCAAGGTGACTCTCCAAGCATAATCAGATATTTGTAAGGATCCATCTCCAAATGCTGCCCAGGCATCACCCACTGGGCTGTATCCACTACATTCATCTTTTGCTCGCGAGAAGTCATGATCCCCTTATACCAGCCTGGCTGACCAAAAAGAGAGGTCACCTCTCCCAGCTGATGAATCCCGCCAAGATCGGTCAAGGGCACAGCAAACGTCACGCCAGACACTTCAAAGAAGAGAGCCTGGAACTCCTTGCCCGTCTCGATATTTTCCCAACTGATGGGAGACTCTGTTCCTTCCGGTGCAACTTCTACCGCCGTCTCGGTTACTACCGTCGTAATCGGTTCTGCAATCTCAGGGCTCAATACCTCTGCGGGCCACTCAGGCTCTACTGGCGACAGTGACTCTTCAGCCACAATCTGCAGCGGCTCTGACACTGTTAGCTCATTGGTAAACGCATCATTCTCAAATTGCACCTGCCCCACTTGAGCCAGCAATTCACTCAGTTGGGTAAGACGCGGGTCACTCTCCATATAGGGAGGAGCAACTACCTCAGGCACACTTTGAGGTTGTCGCTGCAACTGCACTACTGGCGCAGCAGGAACTTCTTCGATTTCATCAAGCCCTGACGTGTCATCAAGGAGCAGCGAATGGAAATAATCATCCATTGCCCGAACTTGAATGGTATCTCTCATGCCGTCACCTCATGAGTCCGCTGCCGCTCAAGCGCGTCAAGATATTTGAGCAGAGTTTCGTAGGCATAAGTTCCACGACTCCCGGGTGAATAAATGGAGGGGGGAATATGCAGCAAACTGGCATCCCGGAATTTGGTATCGATAGGGATCACCGCGTTCCACACCGCATCACCGTACTGTTCCTTGATTGATTTCAGTGTCATCAACGATGCTCGGGTACGCTTGTCAAACATGGTCGGAATGACGGTAAAACGAAATTTATCCCGTTTTGAACGCTGCATGATTTCAAACGTCTTCATCATCCGCTCCAGCCCTTTCAGCGCCAAGAATTCGGTCTGAACAGGCACCAAGATGCGGTCACATGCAGCCAGAGCATTGACCATCATCACTCCCAATACTGGTGGACAGTCAATGAGCACGTAGTCGTACTGATCCTGAATACGCAGCAACGCGCGTTTAAGCACCAGCCCCATCCCTTCCCGGTTCCCCATGACACGATCGAGCGTTGCCAGCGTGATAGATGCGGGCAGTAGATTGATATTGTCGAACTTGGTTTTGAGCGTCAGTTTATTGACAAGCTCGGTGGTCGGCTTGACTGCTTGAAAAAGCTCATAGAGCGTGCCATCAAGACGATCCGAATCGTAATCGAGATAAGCGGTCAACGAGGCATGCGGATCCGTATCAATCAGCAGCACCCGTTGGCCACGCTGAGCCAGGATCCCGGCAAGAGAGACCACTGTGGTGGTTTTACCGACACCGCCTTTCTGGTTGGCAACCGTCCAAACAATCACTGTATCAATCCTGCCTTGTTGTTATACGCATGCCACCACCGGGTAGCGAGATCACCTTGACCTCACCAGCATCCGCCGCTTTTTGCACTTCCGGCACAACCTCTGTGGCTGCCGGAGTTTTGACTACAGGTCTTGCAGGTACCCAGGCAAACTTGGAGATAGCGACCACGACTTTACGGTTCTGTAGCCGCCCCTCTTCGCTACCATTGTCTGCAAAAGGAGAAAACTCACCATATGCCTCGAATGCCAAGCGCTGAGGTGCGATACCGTTGGCAATCAGACCGTTTAATACCGCCTCAGCCCGAGCCGCAGACAGAGCCCAGTTTGAGCGATAAATTTCATTATTTATCTGTTGGTTATCGGTATAACCTCTGACTCTTACATAGTTATCGACCGGTTTGAGAATACTTGAAAGAGTATTGATAACCGGCGCTGCATTCGGCCCCATAAATGCACTTCCACTGCTAAATAACAGGCCGGAGCTCAACTCGATAGTCAGCCAGTTTTCATCTTGGGTCAGTTTGACTATCCCAGACTCAACCAATGATCCCATGCTTGCCTGCAGCTGTGTACCAAGCGTCGCAAGTGTTGTGCCATTTTGCAAAATAGGGACACCGGAAATAGGTGCAAGGGAGGGAGCCGGTCCGCTTGTGCCATCAAGTATTGAAGGTGCGGAAGAGGCCGAATTTTCCAATAGCGAATTGCCTTGACCATCCAGCAAACCGTCACTGCGCGGCTGAATAACACTGAAAGCCTGACTCATACCGTCAATGACTGCACGATACTTGTCCTTGTTAACCAAGGCTACGGAATAGAGCACCACAAACAGGGCAAAGATGAGAGTCATGTAATCGGCGTAGGAGACCAGCCAGCGATCCAGATGCTCACGCCCTTGCAAGTGCAACCGATAACGCTTACGCATGGCTACTCTCCCTTCAGATATGCCTTGAGCCGCCGTTCTACCTGCAGACCATTTTCACCATGGGCAATAGCAATGAGCCCCTCCAGCGTCATCTCCTGGAAAAGCGCAGAATGGTAATGGAAAGCCCTTAACCGATTAGCAACAGGCAGATAAATCAGGTTGGCAAACCCCACTCCATAAATGGTTGCAACAAAGGCTACCGCAATTCCCGCGCCCAGTGCTGCAGGGTCTTCGAGATGGAACATAGCCTGGATGAGCCCCATCACGGCGCCAATGATCCCGATGGTTGGGCTATAGCCCCCCATGGATTCAAATACCCTGGCCGCATGTTCATTGCGCTCTTGCTCGATATCGATATCCGCCTCCAGCAACATGCGAATATCCTCTGTCGACACACCATCGACAATCATGTTCAACCCTTGGCGGGTAAATTCATCTTCCTCTTGCTCCGCCTGATCTTCCAAAGCCAGCAGCCCTTGTTGCCGGGCAAATACAGCCCAAGATTGCAAACGCTCAGCCTGAAGTACCAGTTCTTGACGTGGGGGAACAAAAATCCAGAGGGCTTGTCTGAGCGCAAGCAAGATATATCTGGCGGGAGTCTGCAGAGTAACGGCACCGAAGGTGCCGCCCAATACGATCAGAAAAGCGGGGCCATCAACCAGAGTTAGCAGGGAACCACCATGCCACAATTGGGCAATGGCAATGGCCCCCAAAGCCAGGAGCAGGCCAAACAAGCCCATGATCAGCGCCCCAACTCAACCAGGATACGCTGTGCCACTTTGTCCAAAGGAAGTGATTCACTGGCAATGCCAGCCTTGACAACCGCCTGAGGCATCCCATATACCACACAGGATGCTTCATCCTGAGCCCAGATAGTGGATCCTTGCTCTTTCAGCAACTTGGCACCATCGCGACCATCAGCCCCCATGCCCGTCAAAACAATAGCAAGCACCTTGTCCGCGTAGGTTTTCGCAGCAGAAGCAAAAGTAATGTCAACACAAGGCTTGTAGTTAACTTTATCATTGCCATCGATTATCCGGATACGAGCACCAACGCCACGCCCTTCAAGCAACATCTGTTTACCACCTGGCGCCAAATAGGCATGACCAGGTTTGAGCACGTCACCATCCTCAGCTTCCTTGACACCGATCTGGCACAAGCCATTGAGGCGAGCTGCAAATGCTGCTGTAAAAGTCGCCGGCATATGCTGGATGAGCAAAATAGGGTGAGGAAAATCACCAGGCAGCTTGGTCAACACATTTTGTAATGCAACCGGCCCCCCGGTTGATGTACCAATAGCAACCAGTTGATAAGTTTTACCACTGCGCTTGAATGCCGGAGCTGTTGTCATGCGCGGTGTTTCTGGAACACGCTCAGCTGTGCGCGATGCAGCAGAAGAACTCAGTGGCGCTCTGGTCATCGGCTCAGGAGCTTTAGGACGAGCAGAGCTCATCAAAAAGCGCTTGCGGGAGATCTCCTTTACCCGCTGCTGCAGTAATCTGACCGCTTCATCTTTGTCTCTGGCGATGTCTTCAAACTTTTTAGGTAAGAAATCGAGGGCCCCTGCATCCAGTGCATCCAGAGTCGCCTTTGCTCCTTCATGGGTCAAAGAGGAGAACATTAAAATAGGTGTTGGGCATTTGGCCATGATCTCGCGCACAGCGCTGATGCCGTCGAGCACGGGCATTTCAATGTCCATAGTGATCACATCAGGGCGCAGTGAAATCGCCTTGTCCACGGCCTCACGTCCGTTTTGAGCGGTATCAATCACTGTCAGCATGGGATCCTGACTAATGATTTCACTTACCCGACGGCGGAAGAAACTCGAATCGTCGACAACTAATACCTTGACTGCCATTGTTATTTTTCTAACTCCTTGGGCCTGAGCTATTAATGTCTACGCGCATATGCTTTGAGCAGACTCGGCACATCCAAAATCAGGGCTATTCCACCATCACTGGTAATTGTTGCCCCCGCCATACCTGGCGTTCCTTGCAGCAAGCTATCAAGTGGCTTGATAACCACCTCTTCCTGGCCAATCAGGCTATCAACAACAAAACCAATTTGCTGTGTCCCAATCTGCACAATAACCACATGACCTGTATCTTGACGGGAGCGTTTGTTGGGACCACGCACCAGCCATTTATGCAGATAAAAGAGCGGAATTGCCTTCTCACGAACAATGATGGTGAGCTGACCATCCACCATATTGGCCTTTTTCAGATCCAGATGGAAAATCTCATTCACGCAGCCAAGCGGCAGAGCAAAAGTTTGCTCCCCCACCTCTACCATCAGGGTCGGCAAAATAGCCAGCGTCAAGGGCACCTTGATTTCAAGACGCGTCCCTTTACCCCATGTCGAATCAATGTGTACTGAGCCATTGAGCCCGACAATGCTAGTCTTCACCACATCCATACCGACACCGCGGCCAGATATATCCGAAATCTCTGACTTGGTAGAGAAACCCGGAGCAAAAATCAGGTTGTAGGCATCATTGTCACTCATGCGAGCAGCAGTATCTGCATCCAGTACACCACGGCTGATTGCTATAGACTTGAGTTTTTCTGGATCCATACCTGCACCATCATCTTCGATACAGAGCAGGATATGGTCACCTTGCTGAGAAGCACTCAGGGTGATGGTTCCCTGACGTGGTTTACCCGCTTTTTCACGGATCTCGGGCAACTCAACCCCATGGTCACAGGAGTTACGAACCAAGTGAACAAGGGGGTCAGCCAATGCTTCAACCAAGTTTTTATCAAGATCGGTCTCTTCACCGACCATGACCAATTCGATTTCTTTTTTGAGAGTACGAGCCAAATCACGAACAACGCGCGGGAATCGACCAAAAACCTTCTTGATTGGTTGCATTCGGGTCTTCATGACCGCACCTTGCAGATCAGCAGTCACAACATCCAGGTTGGCAACAGCCTTCGACATCTCTTCATCGTTGCTGGCAATACCAAGACTAACCAAGCGGTTACGCACCAATACCAACTCGCCCACCATATTCATTATCACGTCGAGCGTCTTGGTATCCACCCTCACCGTTGTATCGCTTTGTACGGCACTGTTTTCCGCAGGGGCAGGAGCAGAAGCCTTGGCTGCTGGTGCAGGAGCCTTGGCTGGTGATTCTGCAGGTTTTGCTGAGGCACTGGTCACGGGCTTGGCTGCAGGAGTAGGCACTGCAGGTTTGGACTGAGCTGGCACCGCGGCAGGTGCGGCAGGTGCGGCAGGTGCGGCAGGTGCGGCAGGTGCAATTGTACTCTGTGGCCCTTGTCCGCGCCCATGAAGTTCATCAAGCAAGCGTTCAAACTCATCATCATCGATCAGCTCGTCTACTTCCTTCTGCACCGACTTAAGCGGATTAACTTCTGGTGCACCTATATGTTGTCCCTGGCCATGCAGCTGATCCAACAAGGCTTCGAACTCATCATCAGTAATGTCACCGGAATCTGTGGTCACAGATGTTGAAGCCGCTTTGGTTGGCGCTCCGCCAACACCATGCAGCTCATCCAGTAAACGTTCGAACTCGTCAGCAGAGATCTCGTCAATAGAGCCCCCGCCATTAACGGCTGATGGCTCAACGTTCTCTGCTGAAACCACCGCTTTTGGTACTTCAGGCTCAGCAACGAAAACGTCTACTTGAGGGGCCACTGGTTCGGGGTCGGCAACAATAACATCAGAGGCAGCACTGCTGGTTGCAGTCCTCAGTTGCTCTTCACCCTCAGGCTTGCACAGCTCATGAAGGTCGTGCAGGAGATCTTCTGACGCAGGACTTGGCGCTTCACGATTTTGCACTTGGGCAAACATGACGTTGATGGCGTCCAGAGCCTGCAAGATTACATCCATCAATTCTGCAGTCACTGTACGCTTGCCGTTGCGCAATATATCAAATACGTTCTCGGCACCGTGGCATACGTCAACCAGTTCGCCCAGCGACAAGAACCCAGCCCCACCTTTCACGGTATGAAAGCCGCGAAAAATCGCGTTCAGCAGGTTCTTGTCATCGGGCCGCTTTTCCAAGTCGACCAGTTGCTCAGACAACTGTTCCAATATTTCGGATGCTTCGACCAGAAAGTCTTGCAGTATGTCTTCATCAACTTCGAAGGCCATGCGTCACTCCATTAGAATCCCAAGCTAGACAGCAGATCGTCCACATCATCCTGACCATTGACCACGTCGGCACGGGCCTCGGGGTTCATGATGGGGCCTTCAGCTTCAATTCCGTTGATAGGAAGGTTGCGAGTTGAATGCTCTGCAGAAGCCTCACCAAACATAGTCAGCATTTCTATTAATTTTGTTTCTACTTCCTGCACAAGTTTGATGACCTTGCGGATCATCTGCCCTGTCAGATCCTGAAAATCTTGCGCCATCAGGATCTCTGTCAACAGTTGCCGTAATTTATCGGCATCAGACTCTGAAGCCTTAATAAAATCATCGAGTTGGTGACATAGCGATTTGAATTGCCCAACATTCATGTCGCGGGACATCAAGGCATTCCAGTTCGGCATAACCAGCTGGATATTGTCATTAAGACGATCTGCAATCGGCAGACTGGCTTCTACCGCATCCATGGTGCGGTTCGCGGCCTTGTCAGTCATATCGATAACGTAGCTAAGGCGTTCCCGAGCATCGGGGATATCATGAGTAGCCAGATCGGGAATCCGCGGATCAAGGCGAAACTCTTGTAGTGAATTATGCAGTTGTCTTGTCAGTTGACCGACCTTGTCAAACAGATCGGAGGCATTGGGGGCACACACTTCGGCAAGCAGATCATCGGCCAGCTCAAATTCACCTTGCTCAAGATGAGCAACAAGCATCCTTGCCTGGTCGAGCGAAATCATTGCTCTCGTTTTGGCCATCATCCCTGCAGCTCCTTAGCCGATTCGTTCAAAAATCTTGTCCAGTTTTTCTTTGAGCGTCGCTGCAGTAAAAGGCTTGACGATGTAGCCATTAACGCCAGCCTGGGCGGCCTCAATGATCTGTTCGCGTTTGGCTTCAGCTGTCACCATCAAAACCGGAAGATGTTTGAGTTTGTCATCAACCCGAATGGCCTTGAGCAGGTCAATACCTTGCATGCCAGGCATGTTCCAGTCAGTTACGACAAACTGGAAATCACCATTTTTCAGCATCGGCAATGCTGTATTGCCATCATCCGCCTCGTGGGTGTTGTTGAATCCCAAGTCGCGCAGCAAGTTCTTGATAATCCGGCGCATCGTTGAAAAGTCATCAACAATGAGGATTTTCATGTTCTTGTCCAAAATTCCCTCCTAAATAGCCGCCTCGGCGGCTCACTTACATGATGCTAAAAACGGGTTGTGTCGTGCGGATTATGCCTTAGAGTTTAGTCTCAGTGTAGCCAGTACAAACACTTATAGATGCCAATCTCGCAAACGAGCACGTAATCTGTGCATTGCTTGACTGTGGATCTGGCTCACCCGTGACTCACTGACATTCAAAACCTCGCCGATTTCGCGCAAATTCAGCTCTTCATCGTAGTAAAGAGAGAGAACCAAGGCTTCCCTCTCTGGTAAGCGACCAATTTGCTCGGCTAATGCAATCTGAAATCGCTCTGCAGCCAATTCATCGAATCCCGAGCCTGAAGGGGCATCATCGGGGTTGCCGATCACATCCTCGCTGACCCCCAAATCTTCGATGCCGATAATTTTGCCGCAAGAGACGTCTTGCAGCATCGCATGGTAATCAGCGATGGAGACCCCCATCTCGGCAGCAACCTCGGTATCTCGCGCGTCACGCCCGTGAGTCTGCTCGACATTCTCGATCGCCTCTGCAATAGCGCGACTGTTGCGATGCACAGAGCGGGGTACCCAGTCACCACGCCGGATCTCATCCAGCATGGCGCCTCGGATGCGGATCCCGGCATACGTCTCGAAGCTGGCCCCCTTGCTACCGTCAAAATTGCGGGAGGCTTCAAGCAGCCCAATCATACCTGCCTGGATCAGGTCATCCAGCAAGACACTGCTGGGCAGGCGAGCCAACAAATGCTGGGCAATTCGCTTGACCAGGGGAGCATGACGCTCCACCAGCACATAGGAATCCTGATGACGCAAGTACGCTTGGGCTTTATTCACGGGAACCTTCCTGTGTTGTGGCCGGTTTCTGCAACAAATTTTCCAGGAAAAACTCCAGATGGCCGCCTGGCTGGTTGGGCACCGGCCAGCTCGCCGCCTTGTTGGCAAGGGCTCGGAACGCCAGTGCGGCCGGCGACTTGGGAAACGCCTCGACAATCAGCTTCTGCTTGCGCACTGCGGCACGCAGATTGGTGTCATAGGGTACACAAGCGACCAGTTCCAGCGAGGTGTCGAGGAAACGATCCGTGACCCGGGTCAGTTTGGCAAAGAGCTCCTGCCCTTCGCGCAGACTGCGCACCATATTGGCCACTACCTTGAAGCGGAACACACCGTGATCTTTGGAGAGGATCTTGATAAGCGCATAGGCATCGGTGATGGAGGTCGGCTCATCGCAGACCACCACCATGATGTCTTGAGCGGCCCGGGTGAAGCTCAGCACCATGTCGGAGATCCCCGCAGCCGTATCCACCAGCAGGATGTCGACCTGGGTTTTCATCTCGCTGAAGGCACGGATAAGCTCGGCATGCTGCACCGGAGAAAGCTCGACCATGGACTGGGTGCCCGAGGTCGCGGGCACGATCATCATGCCGTAGGGACCTTCGACGATGATATCGTCGATGGTGCATTCACCCGCCAGGACATGGGAGAGATTGCGATGGACCCGCAGCCCCAGCATGACGTCGACGTTGGCCAGACCCAGGTCGGCATCCAGCACCATCACCCGCTTGCCTTGGGCGGCCATGGCTCCGGCTACGTTCAGGGTCACGTTGGTCTTGCCCACGCCACCTTTACCACCGGAAACGGCGATTACTTTTACTCGATTGTTTTGACGCATTTTGCGCAGACCACTCGCCTGATCCATATACATGTTACTCATAAAACTCCGAATCTTCGGCCTCGCCAAAGCCTGCGCCCCAGAAGTAGGGCTCCTCTGTTTCTCGCTCCAGCGAGCCCATGGCAGCCCCGACGAGCTGCGCCGCATTGGCAACCTGAATATCTTCCGGAACCCTTTGTCCGTCAGTGATATAGCTGATGGGCAATGAATTCTGGATACACACGTTAATCACTTCGCCCAGATTCAGACTTTCATCCAATTTGGTAAGTATGCAGCCGCTAAGCGGAATACGCCGGAAATGGTCAACCGCCTCCTGCATCACCCGACGCTGGGAGGTTGCGGACATAACCAGATAACTGCGGATCCGCACCTTGGCATTCTTGACCAAGGTATCGAGCTGCTCGGTCAAGCGAATATCCCGCTGACCGACCCCTGCCGTATCGATCAATACCAACCGACGATGGCGGAATTGATAAAGCGCGCTGGCCAGCTCCTCGGCATCGCGCACCTGACGAACCGGACATCCCATGATGCGACCATAGGTCTGCAACTGCTCATGGGCACCGATCCGGTAATTGTCAGTGGTGATCAGCGCCACCTGTTCAGCACCATATTTCATGGCAAAGCGTGCTGCCAGTTTGGCAATGGTGGTAGTCTTACCCACCCCGGTCGGACCAAGTAGCGCAACCGCGCCGCCCTGCCGCAAAATTTCGTCTTCGCTGATCTTGAGTTGAGCTGTAAGCACTTCAGCCAGTTGAGCCATTCCCTGATGGATCGACATATCTTCCGGGATCATGCCAGCCAGCTGATCGGCAAAAGCATCGTCAAACCCCATCTTCTTGAGCTCTTTGATGAGCAGCGCACGCATCGGCTCCCGGCGCTCCACCTCCTGCCACATCAAACCGGAGATCTGGTGCTCCAGCAACTTGCGGATACTGGCCATCTCCTTGCGCATCCCCTCCATCTCCTGATCCCGTTGATTGGACTGAGGGGCACGAGGAGAAGTGGATGTGGCACGAGCCCGAGGTTTGGCAGGTTCGGGAGCGGCCCCCCACTGTCCCTGTTCTGCAAGGGTTTTCGGCGCAGAAGTCGTGGCAGCTATTGCGGCTGGCTGAGCGCCACCCATCCCGGCAGCATTGCCCGGTTGGAGCTTTTGCTGACGAGCAAGCAAGGCTGCCAGCGTATCGGCATAGTGTTCGTTCTGGTTGGGTGCTGGTTCAGGGCGCCCCATCTGCCGCGCGGCAGACGAAATATTGACGCTCTCATCGTTCAGCTGACGGCGAACCGGCGTATCTCTAGGCCCCGGAACCTGGGATTGATAGTCAACGGCGGCGACTATCTCGACCCCTCCGGTCACCTTCTTGTTGGACATGATGACGGCATCCGGCCCGAGAGTCTCCTTGACCTCGGCCAGAGCCGTTCGCATGTCCTTGGCAAAAAACCGCTTAATCTTCACCCGTCATCTCCGCTAACTAGTTCTGTCCGACTGCACTGACGATACGAATCTGCTTGTCATCAGGCACTTCCTGATACGACAGAACGCGCAATCCAGGAATGGCATTCTTTACAAATTTGGCCAGGGTATTGCGCAAGATACCCGATGTCAGCAACACGGCTGGTTGACCTTCCAACTCTTGCCGCTGTGTGGCCTCCACCAGTGAGCGCTGCATCCGCTCCGCCAAACCCGGCTCAATACCAGCCCCATCACCGCCACCTGCCTGCAAGGACTGATGCAATATACGTTCCAGTTCTGGGGCCAAGGTAATCACCGGCAGCTCGGGATCCGGGCCGGCAATCTCCTGCACGATCAGGCGGCGCAGGGCAATCCGACAGGCGGCTGTCAGCACTTCCGGATCCGGGCTACGGGGTGCGTACTCCACCAGGGTCTGCAGGATAGTGCGCATATCGCGAATTGGCACGCCTTCATTGAGCAAATTCTGCAATACCTTCACCAGGTTACCCATGCTGATGACTTCAGGTACCAATCCTTCAACCAGCTTGCTCTGGTGCTTGCCAATCATGTCGAGCAGCTGTTGCACCTCATCGTGACCGAGCAGCAACGAGGCATGGTTGGTAAGGATCTGGCTAAGATGGGTGGCAACCACGGTCGCCGTATCCACCACGGTATAGCCCAGAGTCTGTGCCTGGGAGACCTGATCCTTGGCAACCCAGACAGCTTCCAGCCCGAAGGCGGGATCCCGTGCTGCAATGCCTTGCACCTGACCAAAGACCTGACCCGGGTTAATGGCCATCTCCTTATCATGGTAAACATTGGCTTCGCCGGTACTGACTCCCATCAAGGTGATCCGATATTGATTGGGCGCCAGATCAAGATTGTCGCGAATGTGTACCGCTGGAACCAGAAAACCCAGCTCCTGAGACAGTTTCTTGCGCACCCCTTTAATCCGGTTGAGCAACTCGCCTCCCTGACTGCGATCCACCAGCGGAATGAGCTGATAGCCCACTTCCAGACCGATGATATCGACTGGCATCACGTCGTCCCAGCTCAGCTCTTTCTGCTCGTGAGCAGGTTGGTCGGCACTTGCCGGCATCAACTCCCCTTTGGCTGCCTTGGCTGCAAGCAGTTTCTCGCGGCGCAGCAGCCACCAGGCTCCGACCGCAGCTACGCCACCCAGACTCAGAAATGCCACATGCGGCATACCGGGCACACTGCCCATCATCAGCAAGATACCGGCAGAAATGACTAGCGCCTTGGGATTATCGAACAGCTGTCCCAATACCGCAGTCCCCATATCCTGATCGGTATTTTGCCGGGTGACTATGATGGCGGCTGCGATAGAGAGCAGCAGGGAGGGGATCTGGGCAACCAAGCCATCACCGATAGCCAGCAAGGTGTAGATCTGGGCCGATTCGCTGAAGGTGAGCTGGTGTTGGGCCATGCCGATGATGAAGCCCCCCAGTATGTTGATAAAGAGGATCATGATGCCCGCAATCGCATCCCCTTTAACAAATTTGGACGCACCGTCCATGGAACCGTAGAAATCAGCCTCCTGAGTCACATCCTGGCGGCGCTTTTTGGCCTCTTCCTGATTGATAAGGCCGGCGTTCAAATCGGCATCGATGGCCATTTGCTTGCCAGGCATCGCATCCAGAGTGAAGCGGGCGCTCACCTCGGAGATGCGGCCTGCACCCTTGGTGACCACCACAAAGTTGATGATCATCAGGATCATGAAGACGATGATGCCGACCGCATAGTTACCGCCGATCACTACGTTACCGAAGGCCTCAATTACATGCCCCGCAGCAGCACTGCCGTTGTGGCCTTCCAGCAAAACAACTCGGGTAGAAGCAACGTTAAGCGCCAGACGAAGCAGAGTCGCGATAAGCAGCACGGTAGGAAATGCGGCAAATTCAAGAGGACGGCGGGTGTAGACGGCAACCAGCAGCACCACGATGGAGAGCGCGATGTTGAAGGAGAAGAGGATATCCAGCATCAGAGGCGGAATGGGCAGAACCACCATCCCCATGGATGCCAGCACCAGCAACGGGGTACCGACCCCTTTGCCAAGCAGCCATCTGTACTCTTTTAACCGGCCCAATGATGCCTTGAATTCCATCGCTTTTCTCGATCTTTACTCGCTGGTTCCAGATTAAAGCAAACATCAAGCCAAGAATTCAATTCATTGATTTTAAATCATTTTATTTTGACTGTGTCAGAACTTTGTCATTTGCGATATTCAGGCGGAATAGGAAGATCTTTAGCCAGCGGCTGCGGGCGACGTCCATGTCCACGGCGGAACTTCTTGAGCTGGAACACATAGGCCAGCACCTGGGCCACAGCAGCAAACAGCCCCTCTGGAATTTCTCTACCCAGCTCGGTAGAGTGATAGATGGCGCGGGTCAACTCGGGAGAGGGCATGATGGGAATATTGTATTCACGGGCGATCTCCCTGATCTTCATCGCCACCTCGTCAGTCCCCTTGGCGATGACCTTGGGTGCGGCACCAGGCTTGCCCGCCTCATATTTGAGGGCAACCGAGTAATGGGTCGGGTTGGTGATCACCACATCCGCCTTGGGTACGTCCCCCATCATCCGGCGCGCAGCCATCTCCATTTGCAGACGACGGATCCGCCCTTTGACCTCTGGCTTACCTTCGCTATCCCTGAATTCGTCTTTTATCTCCTGCTTGGTCATCTTGAGCTGACGCATGTGATTCCACTGCTGGAACGGCACGTCTATGGCCACAATAGGGATAAGGGCACAACAGAGGATGATCAGCATCCAGAGAAAGAGTTCTAGCGCATCAATGATGCCACCGGGGTATCCCTCCATCGAGAGATTGAGCAGATGGTTAAACTGGCTGGAAAGCATCCACCATGCAAACAGGGAGATAAACACAACCTTGGCAATCGACTTGACCAGCTCGACCAACGATTGCACTCCGAACATCCGCTTCAACCCGTTGAGCGGGCTCAGCTTGCTGAACTTGGGCATCATGGCTTCGGTGGAGAAGTTCATCCCCCCCATCAGGGTATTGCCGATAAAAGCGGCAATGGTAACCAGCGCAAAAAGCAGACCCAGCGGAAGGATCAATTCCCCAAGCAGCGCTGGAACCATGGCGATCATAGCGTCAGGGTCGAAGGCCTGCTCCCTGTCCAGAGTAAAACCGGTCGTCAACACCTTGCTCATGGCGCTAGCGAGCGACCCTTTGAGCATCAGCAGCCCGAACACGGCTGAAAGCAAGACACTGGCGGTACCCAGCTCCTTTGAACGCGCAATCTGCCCTTTTTCACGGGCCTGCTGCAGTCGTTTGCCCGTGGGTTGTTCGGTACGTTCCTGATCGGTATCAGCCATGGGCCCCCCCATGGCACTGGGTGTCAATCAGCTCACAGCTGACCTCCTGCACCCGCTCCCACAGGCTATCGAAATGGCCGAGAAAACCACCGATCGTGAGCCAGAGGATCAGCAGACCAGACATCATGCTGACGGCAAAACCGATACTGAAAATATTGAGCTGAGGAGCAGCCCGGGTCATCACGCCAAAAGCGAAGTTGATCAGCAGAAGCGCCACTATAGCAGAGAGCGACATAACCAGCGCCGCCTGATACATAACCCCCAGGAATGCGCTCAAGGTTTGCATAGAGGAAACTGAAAGACCGCTATCGGAGACGGGGAGCGTCTCAAAGCTGAGGATGACCAGCCGCAGCATCACCAGATGACCATCTAGCGCCAGAAAAACCAGCGTCGCCAGCATCAGATAAAACTGGCCGACCACAGGTGTAGCCTGACCATTCATGGGGTCAACCAGGGTGGCAAAACCCAGACTGGTCTGCATGGCGATTACCTGACCCGCCATTACGAAACTCTCCATCAGAAACTGGGTCATCAGTCCCAGCGCAATGCCTATAAGCAACTGCTGGGCCAATACCAGAAAACTGCCGACGGAAAAAAGCTCGATGGGAGGCATCTTGGGGAGAAGAGGCGCAATCAGAAAGGTAATGGCAAGGGCCAAGCCAATCCGGATCCGAGCTGGGGCAAGACGGCTACCAAACACCGCCATCACCATCAGCAGGCTACTCACCCGAGCCAGTGGCCAGAGGATGGAAGACAACCACTCCATGATAAGAGCGGTTGTGTAGGTCATCCCACCACCTCGGGGATCTGGCTCACCATTAGCTGAAAGAAGTCCATCAGACTCTGCAAGCCCCAGTGAGCACCAACCCCCAAAGCTAAAAGCGTCACAATCAGACGAGGCAGAAAGCTCAAGGTCTGTTCGTTGATGGAAGTGGCCGCCTGAAAAATAGCTACCAGCAAGCCAACGAAGAGGCTGGGCAGTATCACGGCACAGACCATGATCGTGACCAGCCAGAGCGCCTCGCGAAATACGTCGACAAAGGTTTCAGGGCTCATACTGCCTGCTCCTTCGGCCCGGCTTAGCCGGTACCCAGTCCGAAACTGTTGGCCAGAGAACCCAAGATCAGGTTCCAGCCATCCACCATGACAAACAGCATCAGCTTGAATGGCAGTGAAACGATCATCGGCGAGAGCATCATCATACCCATCGCCATCAAGATACTGGCCACCACCAGGTCGATAACCAGAAACGGTAGAAAGAGCATGAAGCCAATCTGAAAGGCAGTTTTCAGCTCACTAGTCACAAAAGCCGGGATCAACACCCGCAGCGGCACATCGGCAGGTTTCTCCACCTGCACGTTGGCGATCTCCATAAAGGTATTGAGATCCTTGATGCGAGTTTGCGCCAGCATGAACTGATGGATGGGTAATTCGGCCCGCTCCAGCGCCTCTTTCGCCTGAATGGTCTCTGCCAGATAAGGCTGCAACGCTTCATTGTTGATGCGATCGAGTACCGGCGACATGATGAAAAACGACATGAAGATGGCAATGCCGATGAGCACCTGGTTGGAGGGGCTCTGCTGTAGCCCGATCGCCTGCCGCAAAATTCCCAGCACAATGATGATGCGGGTAAACGACGTCATCATGATCACCATGGATGGCAAAAACGAGAGCGCCGTCATCAACGCCAGAACTTGCAGGGTCAGGCTGTACTCCTGACTACCATCAGCCATGGTTTTGACGGTCACTGCCGACATGGCATCTTGTGCCACGGCCAGCGAGGAGAAGAGCAGCGGGGTCAGCAGGCTGAGCAGCAGCCAAATCCAGTTAGCTTTTTTCATGCTTACCCATCAATTTGCCAAGCTGCTGGGAGAAAACCTGAGGCTGATTTTCATCGAGCGGATCTTCCAGGCGATAGAGGAAGTTGACCTGCTGTGGCGTGACCCCGACCAGCAACTGCTGTTCACCCACCTTGACCACCAGCAACTTCTCTTTGTAGCCCACCGGCAAGCTGGCGATCACCCTCATTTGGCCGCCCCCCATGGCGGTGGCAATCTTGCTCTTCTTGAGCAAAAAACCCAGCACCAGAATAAGGCCGATCACCATCAGGCTGGAGAGCAACCAGGAGGTGAGGCTAGGCGGATTGGCGCCCGCACCAGGTTCAGCCAGTGCGGGAAGGGACAACAGCAGTAACGGAAACGCGCGGATCATTTGAGTTTCTTGATCCTTTCGATCTGGCTGATGACATCGGTCAGACGGATACCGAACTTGTCGTTTACCACCACTACCTCGCCGTGGGCAATCAGGGTGCCGTTGACCAGCACATCCAGCGGTTCACCGGCCACCCGATCCAGCTCAACTACCGAGCCCTGGTTCAGTTGCAGCAGGTTGCGAATGCTGATCTGGCTGCGGCCCACTTCCATGGCGATGGTGACAGGGATATCCAGAATGGTATCGAGCTTGCGGCGCTCCTCGGCACTGATGGGAGCGTCATCTTTCAACTCTTCCAGCGGGGCTGGCTTGGCTTCCGCCGTCACCTGCTCTTCCAGGGCGGCAGCCCAGGCGTCCGCCATCAGATCCTCTTCCTCAGTTCCGCTCATCTTGCTTCCTTATCGCTACTTCATGACCGTTCATTGCAATAAACCGTCGATTATCTCTGTTGATCCTCGATGCTGCGCTCCAGCTCTTCCAGCTCGGCCTCGCCATCGATACGTACACCGCCCCGGGTCACCAGATGCATCTCGGTCTTGACCCCTTCCGGGCGCTTGAGTTTGTCGGTGATCTTGAGGGCAACATGATCCTTGGTACGCCCCATTTTGGCGTGGAAAGTCGGCAAATCTTCCACGAAAACCAGCAGATTTTCCGGCATCTCGACCGGAATGATATCACCGGGTTGCATCTCCATCAGCTCGCGCAGGGTGAGCTCGGTCTCCAGCAGTTTGGCCCGCAGCTCGACCTTGACGTCCATGATTTCGTCGCGCAGCGCCTTGCTCCAGCGCACATCGGTATCACCCTTGTCGCTCTGCACGCCGGCATCCAGCAACTCACGGATGGGCTCCAGCATGGAGTAAGGCATGGCCACATGGAAGTCACCACCACCGCCATCCAGTTCAATGTGGAACGAGCTGACCACGATTACTTCGGTCGGGCTGACAATGTTGGCCATCGCCGGGTTCACTTCGGAGTCGAGATACTCGAAGCCAACATCCATCACCGGAGCCCAGGCATCCTTGTAATCTTCAAACACCAGCTTGAGCAGCATCTGGATGATGCGTCGCTCGGTGGGGGTAAATTCGCGCCCTTCAATTTTGGCGTGGTAGCGGCCGTCGCCACCAAAGAAGTTCTCCACCAGGATGAAGACCAGCCGGGCCTCCATGGTAATGAGCGCAGTCCCCTTGAGTGGGCGAAAACGAACCATGTTGAGACTGGTTGGCACAAACAGGGTGTGGACATACTCGCCAAACTTGAGCATCTGTACGCCGTTGATGGATACCTCGGCGGTACGGCGCATCATGTTAAAGAGACTTATCCGCATGTGGCGGGCAAAACGCTCGTTCACCAGCTCCAGCGTCGGCATGCGGCCACGGACGATGCGGTCCTGGGAGGAGAAGTCAAACTGGGCTACGCCGGGATCCCCCGCCGAGCCTATCTCCTCCTCTTCGACATCATCGACACCGTGCAAGAGGGCATCAATTTCGTCCTGACTTAACAGATCGCTCACGCTTCACCTACTGCATTACAAAGCCGGTAAACAGCACTTGTTCGATAACGGGGGAAGAGACCAGATCCTTGAGCACCCGGCGACACTCTTCCAGTGAATCCTTGCGCAGCTTCTCCTTGCCTTCGAAGGTCATCAGCTGTTCTGCCGTTGCTGCGCTGAACACCCGCAGCAAGGTGCCTTCAATCAGGGGAATATTCTGCTTGGCCAGCGTCTCATCGGCTGCACCGCGCACCTGCAGCTGGATCTTGATCTGCACCAGACGATCTCGCTGCACACCCGCCACGTTGAAGACGAAGGGACGCGGCATCGATACATAAAGTGAAGGCTGAGGCGCCTCCTCCTTGGGTTTGGCCTCTTTCCCCTCGGCAGCTTCGGCGGCCGGCTTGTCCGAGCCGGAGAGCATCAAAAAGGCGCCAGCACCACCACCCAGCAGGATAACGGCAAGGGCGATGATAATGATCAGCTTCTTTTTCTTGCCCGCGGCCGGGTCTTTCAGGGTTAATTCGTTATCGTCTGCCATCCCTTGTCCACCCTCATATCAAACTTGTTCGATATCATAAACTTACTCGGGATTGCATCAAGCATAGAAATCAATTCCGGAACCGTTTGTCGATTCCACCAGCACATTGAGGGTAGAAGTGGTCACATCCCCCGTATCCTGCCCTCTGCCGGAGCCTGACTGACCGCCACTCTGGCCCTGCTGACCCTGACCGCCAGAGGTTGCCTGACCTTGCTGTTGCTGCTGTTGGGACTGATGCTGCACCTGGGTTTGACCAAGCTGGATCCCCTGCCCCGCCAGCATGTCGCGTAGACGCGGCATCGCCTGCTCCAGCATCTCACGAGTCTGTCCATGTTGTACCACGAAATGGACGCTGGCCTGACTGGACGCATCGATCTGGATCTGGATTTTCATCTTGCCAAGGCCGATGGGGTCGAGCTGGATCTCCGCCTGCTGCAGCTTGTCCGCCAGCATCAGGTTGACCTTCTGATGTAACTCGACAGGGGCATCCTGGCCAGCCAGCTTGAGATGGGGCAAATTCTGCGGCTCGCGGCGCTGTGCGCCCTCGGCGGCTGACAGGGTACGGTTTTCGGCAACCTGCACCTGCGGCTGGCTGTTCTGGCTATGTTGCACCGCCTGACTCTGGTTGCTCTCGCTGGCCGCCTCGGTCACCGGCGCACTTTGGTTGGCACTATCCACTTTGGGTTTTATATCGAGTTGGGCTGATTTGCGAAGAGGGCTCGTTCCGGCCGCCTCCATCTGCTGAATGCCTGCAGAGATGGTCGACAAGGGGGCCTGTGGCCCTTGCGATTCAACCTGTGCCAACACCTGCTGTGGCGCAACCATCACGGGTTCCGCGCTGGCAGGAGTAGGAGCCTGAGCGCTCTGGGTCGTGACAGAGACGGGAGCAGTTGCAGCCCCTTCGCGAGCACTCTGGGCTGTCGGCGTCAGATTATTCTCTGCCGTTGTCTGCTGCCCGGCGCTCTTGCCATCCCCTTGTGCGCCACCTTGTGACCCATTCTGCGCCGTACCATCGGCTTGCTTGAGCCCTTCGCGGAAGGTCTTGAGCGCCTCGCTCTGCCCCTGAGCCGGGGTCGTCTGGGCAGACTGCTCCTTGTTCAGTGGTAGAGTAGTATCCATTTCACTGTCGGGCCCGACTTGCGAACTGGAAGCCGTCTCCGGCTTGGTGACCGGTGCAGACTCGCCAGCTGGCATCAGTTTGGCCAACTGGGCAACACGTTCGGCTCCGGAGAGAGGTTTATCCCCCTTGGCGGCAGATACTGGTTCCCCCTGCCCCTTGAGTTCAGCATCTCCCTTGAGTGTGCTGGCGCTCTGCCCTTCGCCGGTATCCTCAACTACCTCTTCTTCAACTACAGCCTGTGAGGATTCACTATTCTGTGCGGTGGACGCTGCTTGTGCGGACGCCGCAGCAAGCTTCTCCAGCATGGTTCCAGCTGCTACCGAGGATTGCTGCGCCGGCTTGTCAGTCGCGCTCAGTTTGACATCATCACCAGCCTCAAGCGCATGCGGCTCACCCTCTTGCGGCAACAGATTGCCGTCAACAGGAGCCGCGGCAACGACAGAAGGCGTTACCAAAGAGGTGTCGAGTTTGAGGGAGTCTTGCAGACGCAGCAGAAAATCGTTGGGAGGCAGCTCGTCCCCCTTCTTCTCGGCATCTTCTTTGATGCTGCTATCGCTCTCGGTCGCCAAAGATTTGGCTGATCGGTCGCTGCTGCCGGATTTGTTGACGGCACTCTCTGCGGACCCTTTATCTGCTGGCCCCTTATCCTTGCTCTGCGCCTTCGCAATCAGAGAGGCGAAGTCACCCTTGCTGTCGAGGGCACCGGCGCTATCCATATTTGCAGTTTCGGGTGTACCGTTCAGAGCGGCTTTGTCCAACCCGTTCGTCTGAGCCGAAGGCGCTTGTGTCAACACTGTCTGCATCATGATGGAGTCCCTGAATTATGGAGGTTCCCTGCGAGATGACCTCCGACCATGTTCAGTTCAAAGCAAGTTACAGGCCAGATTGATGGAAGCGCCGCAAGATAGCGTACTCATCCAGCATCTTCTGCTCCTGACGCTGGGCCTTCTGCTGTTCGCGGCTAGCCTGTTTTTCCAGCAACAACTCCACCGCCTTGCGCCGCTGCTGAGCTGCCAGCCACTCTTCACGGCGCTGCTCCAGCGCCTGCCGCACCTGCAACACCCCTTCGTACTGCTGGGTTGCCGCCTGCTCGAGCTTGTTGATAAAGGCGTGATACTGGGCATTCTGCTGCGGAGAGATCCCCTGCAAGCCGCGATCGGTCCACTGCTGGTGATAGATCTGGCGATACTGGTTGAGGGCATTTTGCTGCTCCATAAACAGCTTGAGATCCTGCTGGGCCTTCGCCAGCGCCAGCGCACACTGCTGCTCCGCCTCCACCAGCCGTTCCGACAACAATATCAACCCTTTACTCATGGATCAGCTCCACCATCCAGCGACTCATCAACGCATCAGTGGCATCGCCACCATCTGCAAGGCCTGCAGGCCATCGTCATAAGGGATAACCTCGCGCATCCCCTGCTGCAAGAACTGATCCAGATAGGGTTTCTGGATGATGGCACGGTCGATACGGGGATCAGAACCCTGGCTGTAGGCACCTATGGTGATGAGATCCCGGTTCTGCTGATAGAGGGAGTAGAACTGCTTGAGGGTGCGCGCCAGATCCATGTGTTCCGGCGAAGTCACCATGGGCATGACCCGGCTGATGGACTTCTCGATGTCGATGGCGGGATAGTGGCCCGCATCAGCCAGCTCGCGTGACAGTACTATGTGGCCATCGAGGATCGCCCGCGCTGCGTCGGCGATGGGATCTTGCAGATCGTCCCCCTCGGTCAGTACGGTGAAAAAGGCGGTGATGGACCCCTGCCCATCGCTGCCGTTACCGGCCCGCTCAACCAGCGCCGGCAGTTTGGCAAACACCGAGGGCGGATAACCCTTGGTAGCCGGCGGCTCGCCCACGGCCAGCGCAATCTCGCGCTGGGCCTGGGCGTAACGAGTAAGAGAGTCCATCAAGAGCAGTACGTTAAGCCCCTGATCGCGGAAGTATTCGGCGATGGCCAGCGCCGTCTCGCACCCCTTGAGGCGCATCAGCGGCGAAGCATCGGCGGGAGCCGCCACCACCACGGAGCGGGCACGCCCCTCCTCGCCCAGGATCTCCTCGATGAACTCCTTCACCTCGCGGCCCCGTTCGCCGATAAGCCCCACCACGACCACATCGGCTACCGAGCCGCGAGTCATCATGCCGAGCAGCACGGATTTGCCGACACCGGAGCCGGCAAACAGCCCCATCCGCTGGCCCTGACCGACGGTCAGCACCGCATTGATGGCACGCACCCCGACATCCATCGGCTGATAAATAGGGCGGCGCGCAAGCGGATTGATGCGGTGCTGGGCAAACTGCACAGTCTGGGAGGAGAGAATGGGGCCAAGGCCATCCAGCGGCTGACCGATACCATCGATCACCCGGCCGAGAAGATTCATGCCGACCGGAATACCGTGCTCTTCGGTGACGGGTACCACCCGGGCACCGGGAATAACCCCCTTGAGCTGTTCACTTGGCATCAGATAGAGGCGATCGCCAGAGAAGCCGACCACTTCGGCCTCCAACGCCCCATCAAGGGTATCGATACGACAGAGAGCACCGATAGCGGCACGGCAACCAATGGCTTCGAGGGTCAGCCCCACCACCCGGGTCAATTTGCCGGCAACCGGCGGTTTGGGGGCGCTATCGCGCACCTTGTACCCTTGCAACCGGTTCAGTAGCGAGCCGCTCATCTGACCTCCTGAGGTAGAAAACAGTCAACCGGACAGCAGTGTCCGGCATTGATTACGGGTGCGGATCCGGCGAGGAGTTATTGGGCGTCGCATTATCTCGCAAGAAGTTGCGCAGCAGCTGATCGATACGTCCGGAAAGAGTCAGGTCGATGCTGGAGAGCTCGGTCGCCAGTTGCAGATCGCCGGGAGAGAGGGTGGGATCGCTCTGCAGCCGCCACTGGCGCTTGACGCACTCCTCGGCACCGAACGCCTGCTCGACCCGGGCAATATCGTCAGGATGCAGCATCAGCGTCACCCCCTGTTCGGCGGCAGGCAGCAGGGCAATCCCCTGCTTGAGCGCCTCCAGCAAAATACGGGGAGAGGTTTCGGCCTCATGGCGGATGAGAGCCCGCGCCAGTTGCAACACCAGCGAGAGAAGCTGCTGCTCTACCGCCTGATCCAGCTCGTTGAGAGGATTGGCCAACCGGGCTACCAGTGCTTGCCAGTGAGCCATCTCCTGCTCCACCAACTCGCGCCCCATGGCCAGCCCCTCTTCGCGCCCCTGCTCGAGACCGGCGGAGTGGCCCTGCTGCAACCCTTCCAGCTTGCCCTCTTCCAGCCCCTTGGCATAACCGGCCTCACGCCCTTCTGCCATCCCCTCTTCCCAAGCTGCCTGGCGAATTGCCTCCAGCTCCTCGGCGGTGATAGAGGGGGTCGGCTCCTGCTCGGGTTCCGGCTCGACGACCTCTTCTTCCTGCTGATACCAGTCGGGAGCCAGGCCGAGGGCATTGGTCTCGACCTCGGCCTCGACCTCCATCTCGGGCCAGCCCCAGGTTTCGATCCGGGCATCGTCTCCATCAGGCCGCACATAGCCACGCAGTTTGTTGTTCATGGATTAGCGCAGCTCCTCGCCACCGCCGGATACAGTCCCGGCACAACCGTAGAGTGTGTGGTCCATGGCTTAGAGGAACTCCTCGCCACCACCGGCACCCAGCATGATCTCGCCGGCATCCGCCAGACGACGGGCAATGGAGAGGATCTCCTTCTGGGCGGCTTCCACTTCGGAAACCCGGATCGGCCCCATGGCCTCCAGATCGTCTGCCAGCATCTCGGCGGCGCGCTTGGACATGTTCTTGAAAATCTTCTCGCGCATCTGATCGTCCGATCCCTTGAGCGCCCGTTGCAGCAGATCGCCCGGCACTTCCCGCAGCATGGTCTGGATGCCTCGGTCGTCCACATCGATAAGGTTCTCGAACACGAACATCAAATCCTGGATCTGCTGGCTCATCTCCTCGTCCGATTCGCGGATGGAGTCCATCAGCTGGCCTTCGATGTTGGTGTCGAGGTAGTTCATGATGTTGGCCGCAGCCTTCAGGCCGCCCATCTTGGCTGCCTGAGCGCCCGCCGCACCGGCGAACTGTTTCTCCATGATGTCGTTCAGCTCTTGCAGCGCCGCCGGTTGTACCTCTTCCAGGTTGGCGATACGCATCACCAGATCGAGGCGCACCTGCTCCGGGAACTGGCTCAGGATCTCGGCTGACTGCTCCGGCTCCAGATAGGAGAGCACGATGGTCTGGATCTGCGGGTGTTCGTTCTGGATGATGCTGGCCACCTGACGGGCATCCATCCACTTGAGCGAATCGAGGCCGCGGGCACCGGAACCCAGAATGATCTGATCCACCAGGTTGCTCGCCTTGTCTTCGCCAAGGGCCGCCACCAGCGCCTTGCGCACGAAATCTTCGCTGCCGATACCGATGTTGGTGTACTTCTGGATATCGTCGATGAATTGACGGTGTACCGCCGCTACCCGGTCGTGACTGAAATCCGACATGGAAGCCATCGACATACCGAGCCGTTGCACCTGCTTGGGCTCGAGATGACGGAAGATCTGGGCCGCATCTTCTTCATTGAGGCTCAGCATCAGCACTGCCGCCATCTCCATCCCTGACATCTGCTCCAGAAGCTGGCGCTGACTGTCGGTGATGTCGTTGCCAGTGACCTGGCTCTTATTCTCTTCAGGCATCTTTGGTTACCCACTCTTTAATGACCTGAGCGGCCAGATCCGGCTCGTTCGCCACCAGGGCACGCACGGCCTTGAGCAAATCTTCATCCCGGTGCAGATCAGGCAGCTTGAGCTGACCATCGCGCAATCCGAACACCGGCTCTGCTTCGGCCTGAGCCGCCAGCAGACTCAACTCGTCGTCACCACCCAGCACAGTGTGGTTGTCGAAATCCAATTCTCCTTCCGGCTTGGCATCCGGATAGAGCAGCCGCTTGAGCATGGGGCGAACCACGGTCACGATCAAGACGATAATAACCAGCACGGAAGCCGCGATGCGCACCGCACGCCAGAACCAGGGCTCATCATAGACAGGGGTGGCAGCCACGGCTTCAAGTTCGGGACGGTTGAACGGGATGGCAACCACTTCCAGAGTGTCACCACGGGTCACATCAAAGCCCAGACCACCGCTCAACAGACGACGCAGGGTATCGAGCTCAGCCTGGCTGCGCGCCTCGCGAGTCACCTTGCCATCAGCGGCTGTCATCGACTTGTAATCTACCGCCACGGAGACGGTCATGCGGCGGATCCCCCCCATCTGACGACGGGTATGGCTGACGGTGGTATCCAGCTCGAAGTTGCGGGTGGCCTCTTTGCGTGAACGGCCATTGGCAGCGGAGCCACTCTCGCCGGCAGTCGCCTGCTCGGGAATAGTGGATGCTGCTGGTGGCTGGTTGCTGAGTGCCCCCGGCACACCGCCGTTGCTGCTACCGGAGCTGTTCTCTTCCAGCGTCATTTCAGAACGCACCGCCGGCAGATCCGGGTTGTAGGTTTTGCGGGTCTGCTCCTGCTGGGAGAAGTCGAGGGAGAGATCCACTTCCGCCGTATAGTTGTCAGCGCCCAGTACCGGGATCAGAATGGCGTCAATTTTTTGTTTGTATTCGAGCTCCTGCTTCTGCTGCATCGCGAACTCTTTGCGAGTCTGGGCAGCGAGAGGATCTTGCGAGCCGGAGTTGAGCAGGCGGCCGTTCTGGTCGGTAACGGTGACACGAGTCGGTTCGAGACCGTGGACTGCCGAAGCAACCATATCGACGATGGAGTCCACCTCGCCCTGACCAAGCGCAGCCCCTTTCAGATTGACGACCACGGTCGCGCTGGGTTTACGTTCGTTGCGGGCAAAGACGTTGTCTTTCGGGATGGCCAGCAGCACTTGGGCCTTGGCTACATTCTGGAACTGCTCGATAGCGCTGGCCAGCTGGCGCTCGCGGCTCAGCTTGAGGCGCTCCGCCTCCATCCGCTGGCTCACACCGAAGCTGGAGTCCTTGAGCAGGATATCTTCGCCGTCACTGCTGGCGTCGGTCACATTGGCCAGACCGGCACGGGTCAGCGCCAGCTTGATATTGGGGTAGTTCTCGGCACTGACCAGCACGCTCTTGCCATCCACCTCGTAGGGGATCTTCTGCTGATCGAGGAAGTCGAGAGTTTTGACCAGCTCCTGGGTGGTATAGGTGCCGAGGGGACGCATGTCCGGCTCCTTACCCCAGAGCAGGATAAACACGGCAATGGCCAGACAGATGGCAAGTCCCAGGATCAGGGTGATCTGGCGCAGTACATCGGTATTGGACAGAAAGCCCAGTGCCGAACTCTTCTGCTCATTCTCATCGAGGGCGGCAGTACCCTCATCGTTTAGCAGCAGATCGCCGTTTTGGTCAGTAGCCACGATTTATGTCCTTATTGCTGACATGTTCATGATGCCCGGTCGTCATGATTCGTTGAAATCCTTTATACCGGCATGTTCATGATGGTCTTGTAGGCATCGACCATCTTGTTGCGTACCTGTACCGTGGCCTCGAACGCGATGGATGATTTCTGCCCGGCAATCATCACTTCGGCCAGATCCACTGACTTGTCACCCATATCGAAACGGGTGCGCAGATCGTTGGCGGCGCCTTGCAGCTCGTTGACGTTGCCCAATGCCTGTTGCAGCAGCAGGCCAAAGTCGGAGCTAACCTGACGGCCCGGCTGTGCCAGCGGGGTTGCACCGGCCTCTACCTTGAGTGTCTGCATCTCTTGCATCAGGCTACTTGCACTAATTTCCATTTTTCCATCCCCAGACAAATCATTGACGCTGGCATGCAACAAGCAATTAGAGTGCCAATGCGTTAAAAGTACGGCCAGGATGAGTGGCCAGACCAGGCCGGACGGGTTCGACAACGGCAAGTGGCTCTGATTAAATCCGACACTGACGCCCACTTTTGCTGGCTGGCAAGGAGCCCGCTCTGGATTATCGCAAACCTGTGTTCAAGGCGATGGACTACATCAGCCACCATCTGGATGACAATCCGAGCCTTGATGAGGTCGCAGCGGCGGCGGCCATCTCCACCTTCCACTTCCACCGTATTTTCAAGACGATGGTCGGCGAGACCATTGCCGGATTTACCCGGCGCCTGCGTATGGAGCGCGCAGCCCGTCGCTTGCTCGCCTCACCCCAGAGCGATATCACCACCCTCGCACTGGCCGCCGGGTTCTCCAGCTCCCAGAATTTCGCCAAGACCTTTCGCCTGCACTTCGCCATGAGCCCCTCGGAATACCGCCAGCAACAGGGAGGAAACTGGAAAAGCAAGATTGGAAACGATCCCCTTCCCTTTGACACCTATGATGGCCTGGTCATGCACCCGGTCACCGAACACCCGGGTCTGTTGCAGGGGGCAAGCGTCAGGCAGATGCCCGCCCGGCGCGTGGCGTACATGCGCCGCCTGGGCCCCTATGGCAAGGAAACCTGCGAGCAAGCCCATCGGGATTTGCTCGCCCTGTTTGCCTCAGACGAGGCGATGACACCGGCGGGTACCCTGAGTCTCTATTGGGATATCCCCGATATCACCGATGAGACCCGCTGCCGTACTGACGTCTGCATCGAGCTGGGGCCAAAGATCCCCACTGGACGCCAGTTAACTACCCAGACCATCGCCGCGGGTCCCTATGCTGTATGTCAGTTTATCGCTCGCGGCGATCAACTGGCAGCCTGCTGGGAGACGGCGTTTCGCTGGGTAGTGGGCCAAGGGCTGAACTGCGACGATCGCCCGTGTTACGAGCAATACCACGCGGGCACGGACCCCGACCGGGATCATTACGTGTTTGATATCTGTATCCCGCTTATCAACCGATAAGCCGATACCCCATTTCCATTTACCCACTTCGGTGTCTTCGGACTCCGAAGCGACGGAGTCATGCCTATGAATATCAAAACGCTGTTGCTCGCCAGCCTGCTGGTGACGCTTCCCGCTGCCACCAATGCCCAGTCACAGAGGCAGACCCTGATCTTTGGCGGCACCATCTACAGTGGCGATCCGGCGAACCCTCACCCGGAAGCGGTCGGCATTGAAGGTAAAAAGATCGTGGCAGTCGGCAGCTATCAGGAGGTCAGCGCCCGCCTCGGCAGCCATGCCAAGCGTCTTGATCTAAAAGGAAAGTACCTGATGCCGGGGCTCATCGACAGCCATGTTCACGCAGCATTTGCCGGCTTTCAGGGGATGACGGTTAATTTTCCTGATGCCATGAATGAGGTTGAGCAGGTGCAGCAATTTCTGACCCGCAGTAAAGATGATCCCCGCCTGACACTGGGTGATGTTGAGCTATACAGCAATGTCTCCCTCGACTATTGGCATCAACTTCCCCTGCTCAATCAGGTGTTCAATGGGCCACAATACCGGCAGATCCCGGTGGTGCTGGCCGGTTCGGATGCCCACACTGGTTGGGCCAATCAGGCCATGCTGCGCAAGGCTGGCATTGATGCCGAGTCCCTTGCCGGTCGTTATGCCCCGCTGAAAGGTAATTTTGGCCTCACCCCATCCGGCAAGCTCAATGGCTTTGCCTCGGAAGGCGGGTGGGATGCCATCCTCAAGGCGCTGCCCCCCGTCAGCGACGAGACGATTGCCAGTGCCATCATGACCGCCGCCAAGCAGCTCAATCAGGTGGGCATTACCGCCTGGATGGACCCTATCAGCAACATTCGCCCCCTTGCGCCCATCTTCAACGCCGAACCGGATCGCTGTGACACCGGCCTGCTTCCGGCGTACAGCATGCTCTCCCGGGAAGGCAAACTGACCGGGCATGTATCCGCACTGGCACTGGTAGGGATCCATGCATCACCCGCCATCATTGATGACGTATTGGCGCTGCAACAACAGTTTCAAGATGCCCCGGACGTCAAACTGGTGGGGATCAAGATCCTGCAAGATGGTGTCATCGAGTATCCATCCCAGACCGCCAAGTTGAGCGAGCCCTACCTCAACCGCCCCGGTTACAGCGGCAAGGACGATCTGGACAAGCAGCGTTTCAACGAGCTGATCCGCACTGCGGATGCCCATCAACTGATCACTCACTTTCATGCCATCGGCGATCGGGCCGTCCGTGAATCTCTCGATGCCATCGCCTATGCCCGGGCCCACAATCAGGATCATCGCCTGCTGCACAGCATCACCCATCTGGAGGTGGTGAGCCCGGCCAGTATTGCCCGCTTCAAACCGCTCAATGTGGCCGCATCGATGCAACTGCTGTGGGCCGGGAAAAACATAGCGACCACCATGCTGCTGGAGGGGAAAGTGCACCCGGCCCTGCTGGCCCGCCTCTATCCGGCAGGTAGCTTGCTGCAAAGCGGCGCTATTATCGCCGGTGCCAGTGATTGGCCGGTCTCCAGCCCCAACCCTTTCCTCGCCATGTATACCGCGATCACCCGCCAAGGGGAGCTTGGCTTGCTGCCCCCCGCCAGTGAGCAGATCAGCCGTCAGGCTATCTTGCAGGCCTATACCCTCAACGCCGCCAAGGTGATAGGGCGGGAGAAAGAGATTGGCTCCATCAGCGCAGGCAAGAGTGCTGACCTGATCTTGCTGGATCGCAATCTGGAGCAGGTGGCAAGTGAACAGATCAAAGAGACCAAGGTACTCTGGACCATGTTCAAGGGTAAACAGGTCTATTCAGCCCGCTGACCCCGAGAAAACCAAAAGGCCCGCATTGCGGGCCTTTTGGCCGAACTCACGGCAAGCGAATGGCGTGCAGTGAACAACCGATAACGACGGTATTAGCGGCTCGTTTCCGTCAAGTCCTTGTCGATCCAGTATTTGGATCCGGAGATATTGGCATCGAGCAGCAGCCCCTTCTCGCCAATCTGATAGATGGCCATGCCGCCGTTGTATTTGGCGGTCAGCTCGGCGCTCTCCTTGCCGGCCACCACGCCTACTTCGGAGGTGGCCTCCCAACCTTGAGTCACGAAGGCATCAAATCTGGCCTTGTCTTCAAACAGAATCACCTGCTGATAAAACTTGCCACCGATCCCGGCCGCCAGACCCGCACCAAACATCTTCATATAGGTGTGTTTGCCACTCTTGCGATTGACGGCTACCCCGGCCCCCTGATTGGTATGAAGCATCAGGGAGAACTTGCGCGAGTCGAAGACGGCGTAACCATAAGCCTTGTCAAACAACAACTTGGCTGAGGGCTGTTCATTGAAGAGATGTATCAGCGCAGTATCAGACATGGTGTTGAGCGCAATCCTTGCCTCTTGTGCCGTCTTGGGGTTGAGCATTTCCGTGAGTTTTTTGTCGGCGACAACCAACCACTCCTTACCGGTCGCTATGCTCTTGTCAGTCCAGACACCGGCGGTATTGAACGCCTCCTCACCCCAGGTCGAAATAGAGGCCCAGCTCTTTTTGGAGAAATCGCTGACATCCTGCCACACCTCCTTGCCGGTTTCGCTCAACGCACTTCCGAGATCGGATGCCGCAGCCTTGAGCTTTGCCCAGTCGGCATAACAGGGGGAGATAGCCAGACTCACGGCCAGACCCAGCAACCACTTGTGATTCTTCATCCTTTTGCTCCCATATGCTTCGGCTTCATGGCATTCACCTATCCGCGCGGGTCAGGGCAAACACCTTGGATAATCTTGCGCATTATCGGGATGGGCTCCGCCATAAGCAATCTTCGAGTCCATTCCCACAAGTGAGAGGTACACCAGACAGTAATAAAAAAGGCCGCTCACCGAAGGGAGCAGCCTTGATAATCAACAAGTCAAATCGCTTATTCGACCATCATCACCTTGCAGGTGTTGGTACTGCCGACGGTCTCCATCTTGTCACCGTGGGTCAGCAACACCATGTCACCGCTCTGCAGCAACCCTTTGGCTTTCAGGACATCCAGCGCATCGCGGCACACTTCATAAACCGGCTTGGTCTCGTCACCGTCAAACAGCACAGGGGTGACACCGCGGTAGAGGTTGGTCCAAGCCAGAGTCTTGTTGTGCGGAGACATGGCAAATATCGGCAAACCGGAGCTGATACGGGACATCAGCAGCGGGGTGGTACCGGATTCGGTCAGCGCCACGATCGCCTTGACTCCTTCCAGGTGGTTGGCCGCATACATGGTCGACATGGCTACCGCTTCTTCGACAGAAGTGAAGGTGTAGTTCATGCGGTGGTTGGAGACATTCAGGCTCGGATGCTTCTCGGCACCGACACAGACGCTGGCCATGGAGGTCACGGTCTCGATGGGGAACTGACCGGCAGCGGTCTCGGCAGAGAGCATCACGGCATCGGTACCATCCAACACGGCGTTGGCCACGTCCATCACTTCGGCACGGGTCGGCAGCGGTGCGTTGATCATCGACTCCATCATCTGGGTCGCGGTGATCACCACCCGGTTCAGACGGCGGGAGAAGCGGATCAGCTTCTTCTGCACGCCAACCAGCTCGGGGTCACCGATCTCGACACCCAGATCGCCACGGGCAACCATGACGGCGTCGGAGCCGAGGATGATATCTTCCATCGCTTCGTCAGTGGCGACAGTTTCGGCGCGCTCAACCTTGGCCACGATCTTGGCATTGGAACCGGCTTCGCGGGCCAGCTCGCGGGCATAACGCAGGTCATCGCCACAACGGGGGAAGGAGACCGCCAGATAGTCCACGTTCATACGGGCAGCAGTCTTGATATCTTCCTTGTCCTTCTCGGTCAGTGCCGGCGCGGAGAGACCACCCCCTTTCTTGTTGATGCCCTTGTTATTGGAGAGCGGGCCAGCAACAGTGACAGTGGTCAGAATACGGGTGCCTTCAACGCTCTCTACTTTCAGCTGCACACGGCCATCATCCAGTAACAGGATATCGCCAGGCACGACATCGTTTGGCAGGCTCTTGTAGTCGATACCAACCTGCTCCTGACAACCTTCCCCTTTGCCAAGGGCTGCATCCAGCACGAATTTGTCACCGATAGCCAGATAGATCTTGCCATCTTTGAAAGTGGAAACACGGATTTTCGGCCCCTGCAGGTCACCCATGATGGCAACGTGACGGCCCAGCTTGGCAGCAATTTCACGCACCTGATTGGCGCGCAGGATGTGATCTTCAGGAGTGCCGTGAGAGAAGTTCATCCGCACCATGTCGGCACCGGCGCGGATGATCCCTTCGAGGATCCCTTCGCGGTCGGTAGCAGGACCGAGTGTGGTTACAATCTTTGTACGTCTAGGCATGAAAGACTCCGATATGAAGTTGATACGAGTTGAGATTCTGCCCCATCAAGCCAATGGCTCAATGCACCCGTTTGCAAGCCCTCTGGGTGGCTTTTGTTACTAAATTACAATACTACACCAAGGCGGGTGGCATAGACAGTTGGGGGCAAAGGCCCCCGACCATTCAGGAAGAGTGGGGGGTTTCGAAGCGGGATTCGCGCAGTCCCTCTTTAACCTTCTTCAGGTTTTCGCGAAATTTCATTCCCCGGCGCAGGGTAAAACCGGTTGCCAGCACATCCACTAACGCCAGCTGAGCAATGCGAGATGCCATCGGCATATAGACGTCGGTATCTTCCGGCACATCCATGGAGAGCACCAGATTGCACTCGCGAGCCAGCGGGGAGTCCTTGGCAGTCATACCAATGACGGTGGCGTCGTTCTCACGAGCCAGCGCAGCAATTTCCACCAGCGCCTTGGTGCGACCAGTGTGGGAGATCAGCACAACCACGTCCCCTTCGCTGCTGTTGATGCAGCTCATGCGCATCATGACGATGTCGTCAAAGCTCACTACCGGAATGTTGAAGCGGAAGAATTTGTTCTGGGCATCGCGGGCCACTGCGGAGGAGGCGCCAAGGCCAAAGAAGCTGATCTTCTTGGACTGAGTCAGAATATCGACACAGCGGTTGATGGCTGAGATATCCAGGCTGTTTTTGGCTGCATCGAGGCAAGCCATGGTGGATTCGAAGATCTTGGCGGTATAGGTATCCGGACCATCTTCCGCTTCCACATGACGATTCACATAAGGGGTGCCATTGGCCAAGCTCTGGGCCAAATGCAGTTTGAAATCAGGGAATCCTTTGGTGTCGAGGCGACGGCAAAAGCGGTTGACGGTCGGCTCGCTGACATCGGCCATCTTGGCCAAGGCGGCGATACTGGAGTGAATAGCCGTCTGTGGGGATGCCAAAATCACTTCGGCGACCTTGCGCTCTGATTTACTGAAACTTTCCAAGTTGTTTGTAATTTTATCAAGGGTATTCATCATCACCACCAGGCATTTTGTAATTTAGCTTCAGTGTCTTTGCACTCAATTTACGGCTAAGCAGGTTTCCAATCAACCTGATGACTATACAAGACAAGCGGTTAACGCAACTAACACCCACAATACAAAGTATGACTCATCTCTAATTATTTCGTTCTTTTCGTTACAAAATGTCACTGCCGATTGAAACCGCTTACAAATGTTGCAAAGCAACAACACTGTGAGCGGGCGCACGTTTGTGCGTCTCTAACAGACGACCATCGCTTTGGCTCGGGTAGAATTGGCGGCAAATAATAATGTCGGGGCGCCACTGGTCGTCCACACCTTGTAACGAAGGAGTTGTTATGCAGCATACCCATGCACTGGTCGGCGATGTCGGCGGAACCAATGCTCGCCTGGCCTTGTGCGAACTGGCCACCGGCGCTATCTCTCAAGCCAAGACTTACTCAGGTCTGGAGCACCCATCTCTGGAAGCGGTCGTCCGCCTTTATCTGGAAGAACACAAGGCTAAGGTCAATGAAGCCTGTATCGCCATTGCCTGTCCCATCAACGGTGACTGGGTTGCCATGACCAACCACAGCTGGGAGTTTTCCATCAGCGAGATGCAGGCAAACCTTGGCCTTGGCCGTCTGCAGGTGATCAACGACTTCACCGCCGTCTCCATGTCAGTACCGGTACTGGCTGAGGAAGAGCGTATCCAGCTGGGTGGTGCAGCCCCCGTTGCCGGAAAACCTATCGCTATCTATGGTGCTGGCACCGGACTTGGTGTGGCACATCTGGTGAAAGCAGGCGAGCAGTGGCTCAGCCTGCCGGGTGAAGGCGGTCATGTGGATTTTGCCGCCAACAATGAAGAAGAAGATGCCGTTTTGCAGGTAATGCGCGGCGAGCTGGGCCATGTCTCGGCCGAGCGCTTTCTCTCTGGCCCGGGTCTGGTCAATCTCTATCGCGGGCTGGTCAAATCCGACGGGCGCGAACCTGAAGCCCTTGAACCCAAAGCGATCACCGAACGGGCGCTGGCCGGCTCCTGCCTCGATTGCCGCCGTACCCTGAGCCTCTTCTGCGTGTTGATGGGTCGCTTTGCCGGTAACCTGGCCCTCAATATGGGCACGTTCGGCGGCGTCTATATCGCCGGTGGCATAGTGCCACGCTTCAAGGAGTTCTTTATCAACTCGGGTTTTCGAGTGGCGTTTGAAGACAAAGGTCGCTTCAGATCCTATCTCAAGGAGATCCCGGTTTTCCTCATTACCCATGAGGGCCCTGGGCTGCTTGGCGCTGGCGCATACTTGCGTCAATCAATGGGTATGGCCATCTAATGTAAGGCGGAAATGGGGCTGAATGATCCATGGTTCAGCCTCAATTCAGTGAGGCAGACATATAGTATCGGCACGTAACCAAGAGAGCAGGAATTCACAAGGAGTGGAAACCTCTTTCATCCACTGGATACGTTTGTCACCTGACAAGCCTGAACTGTTTCAACCGGCCCTTTGGCCGGTTTTTTTTATCTTCAAATTACTGCGCCAGCGACTTCAGCTGCGCCTTGTCAGGCGGATTGCTCCAGTCGATAGGCCCGTGAGTAAAGCGGTACTGCAGCCGCGGCAAGCTGGTCTCCAGCCACTCTTCCCGGAAATAGGCGTAGCCTTGATCCCAGTCTGGATCATTGGCCCAACCGGTTTGCAGGAAATAGAGACGGGTTCCCTGCCCTTCCGGTACAAAGCGCAGACAAACCTGAGTCTTTTGCTGACGGATGTGCGGGAAAGCGGGAGGAAAATTCCAGCTGAAACTGAGCAGGTCATAGGGCATCACAGCCATCACCCGGCATCCTTCACTGCCACGCTCCCCAAGCGGAGCATCCGGTCTGAAGTAGATTTCGAACGGGCCATTCGGTTCGGCCACCATCAAACACTCGGGCGCCAGAAAACTGCGCAGGCCACTCTCTGTTGTCCAGGCATGCCAGACATCGTCTATATGAGCCGGAACAAAGATGTTGCCTTCAATCTGCTTATTGTCCATAAATCAGCGAGCCTCAAGCCATCCATACAGGGGACTTCGGCAGTATAGCCCCATGCTCATGACAATAGACAGAGCTTAATCACGTCCTTGTCATTTACTTCTGAACAACAAAAACCAAGACACATAAGATGTGCCACAGCCTGACCAAGGAGGTCACAATGATCCGTGCAATGGAACAAAAAGATATTCCCCAACTAGCTCAACTCTTCCTGAAAAGTCGCAGAGATACGTTTCATTGGGTAGAGCCAGCCAGGTTCCAACTTGATGATTTTGAGCAACAAACAGCAGGAGAGGAAATATGGATTGCCGAGCACGGAGGAAATATCTGCGGCTTTATTGCAATCTGGAAACCCGATAATTTTGTCCACCATCTTTATGTTTCGACAGACTGGCATGGCCACGGGATTGGACGGGCCCTGCTTGAACAGGGTCTTGCGACAGGCCCAGGATCACTTAAAGTCGCCACTCGCAATACTGCAGCCGTTGCTTTTTATCACCGGCTTGGCTGGATAGAGACCGAAGAGAGAGGTCACTGCGATCTCACCGGCCCCTGGCGCACGCTAATCAAGGCTTAACCTTCACTCTGCCCTTTGCTTGGCAATAGCGGTGCTGGCGGAAAGAACCAGCGGTAAAGATCAAACCAGCCATCACGCTGGGCAATCACAACCTCGTGTACCGGGTCTCGCTGAAAAATCGCCACCTTGTTTTCCGTCAACGGCACCCAAGCATAGTTAACCAGTGCGTACTGGGACTGGATGAGATTGTATTCGTTCAGATAAGAGTCGTCCTTGCCAGACTCGTGGAGCTGTACCCTGCTGTCGATGAGATATACCAGCTGGTCAAACAACGTGAGTTGAAATCCGGTTATCCGCCATTTCTCCTTGGTGGACTCTTCCTCCTCAATCACGGTGATCTTGCCCCAACGACATACCCCATGATAATTGACGCCATTCGCAGACATTCGAAGCTCGTAATGACATCCCAGGCTGTTGATGAACATCCCCGCGACAAACAGCACTACCAAGAGCAGCGGCAAAAGCAACAAGGTATTTTTTAACGTTCGTTTCATCACAATCCCTTACGGCGTTTGTTCTAACTCTTGGTAGGAAAAAATACGCACCTGATGGCCCGAGATCAGAACCAGAGAGTCAGGCTTGGTGACAGGTACTTCACTTCTGGCTTCCATCTGACAAACAAGTCCCGAAGCGCCCTCGCCACAGCTGACGTGGAGCCATTCAAAATGCAAATAACTGGCAACGCACAGCAATAACAAGAGCAGAGCCAGATTCATATTGGTCAAGGCTTTTGCAAACACAGGTCGACCCAGTCGATGCAGCATTGCAAACTTGATACGTTGCATGAGGGATGTTGCCTCGGCGGGTGTGGGGGCAACTACCTTATCACCAGATGAAGAGGCCGTTTCTGCAGACGTAATATGGGAGGATGCAGCAATTATCTCATCCGGTATGGGATATTCTTCAGTGACCACATTTTCGGGCTCCTGATAGCCATATCCCGCTATAACCTTGCAATTCAGGTGCAAGGAATAACCCTTCTTAGGCGTACTTTTTATATCAAGAATCTGAGGCGTCTGGGCGAAGTGGCGACGGATATTGGCAATGGCTACGTTCAATGAATTGGGGCTGATAGGGCGCCCTTGCCAACCAATATCCAGCAGTAAATCCTTGTCACACAATTCATCAGGGTGATCCAGTAAATAACAGAAGATGAGAGACTCTGCCGATGAAAAACGGGCTGTCTTGCTGGTTTGTGCAGCATTTGAATCCGCACCAAAAACAAGCTCCCGCCTTTTAACATCAAAAACATAATCACCGAAATGGTAGGTTGATATGTTATTGCCTGTCGCAACGCCCGTCATATCAACCCCTTGCTATTTTCTTCATCGTCAAGCAAACCGGAATCCACATCCAGATAGAATCAAACAGCTCCGAAAACGGCCTGCCATCGCGGGAAATTCTAATGGGTAAGGATCTGCTTCACAATAGAAGCGAGAAAAGTGTAAGACGGGAAAATCAGGGCAGTATCTATCTGTATCAACTTTCAAAGGTTCCCCCGGCCAGACCGGGGGAACAGGCAGGATGAATCCGTTGTTTGGTATGTCATAAAGACAACCGTTTCAGACCCTAAACTGCTTCAACAATTTGTCCAGCTGGGCTGATAACTGACGCAGATCGCTGCTTGCTTCGGCAACCTGGGCAACTCTTCCAGCATTTTCACTATTGAGTGTCGCAATCCGGTTGACGCTGTGGCTCACCGCCTCGGCAACCGAGTGCTGCTCTTCCGAAGCCTGAGCAATATACATGTTCATCTCGCGGATCAGGCTGACCTGATTTTTAATCTTCTCGACCGACACCTGCACATCAGCGGCTTCAACACCAGCCTGTGACGCTCGATCCTGACTCTGTTGCATCCCGGCCCCCACATTCTGGGTCGCCTGCTGCAAGCGCTTAATGCTGGCGCTGATCTCTTCCGTTGACTGGCGAGTACGCCCGGACAGCGTTCTCACCTCATCGGCCACAACGGCAAAACCGCGTCCCTGATCCCCAGCTCTCGCGGCCTCGATAGCTGCATTGAGCGCAAGAAGATTGGTCTGTTCGGCAATGCCGTTGATCACTTCGATAATATTACCGATGCTGTTGCTCTCGGTCGACAAAGAACGCATCAGTGTCGCAACCCGTTCCACTTCACCCACCAGCTGCCTGATCGCCTCGTTGGCATGACCTGCCAGACTATATCCCTGCTCTACGTAAAGATTGGCTTCATCAGTTGCTGTAGAGGTTTTCACGGCATTCCCTGCTACTTCCTGCACTGCCTGGCTCATCTCGGTGATAGCAGTTGCAACTTGATCCAGTTCGGATTGCTGGGCATCGCTACCACTGCGGGTATCGGCAGACAAATTGTCACACCGCTCTGCCGTTTGCAGAACTCCGACCGACAACTCGTTAATCTCCGCCACCATCTCCTGCAACTTGGCAATAAAGTGGTTGATGTTGATAGCAAGCGTACCCATCTCATCCTGACGGTTGATTTTCAAACGCTGGGTCAGATCACCATCTCCTTGGGCCAAATCGAACACGGCTTGATTCATCTGATTGAGCGGTCGCAGCACATTGCGATGCATCAGAACCATCAACAAGGCGATGATGCATATATCGAGCACCACGATCTGCCAAACAGTGGTAATCAGTTGCTGCCGCAGGTGTGCCTGAATGGCGGCATCGCTGGTATGTACCAACAAGCGGGCTACCGTCGTCTTCTGGCCGCTATCGTCATAAACCAGATCATGACCACTGTATGTGCTGATATCAGCGGGGATTGTACTGATCGGTACAATCGAACCTACCTCATCTCGAGAGAAACCAGCTACCAGTTTGTCCTTGCTGACCACCAGCAAGGCACTCAGCATGTCGGCAGCTAGCTCGGACTTGAGCGATGCCTCGATAAATGAGGATTCGTAGTTCCACAAAGGACCTGGCAAAGAGAGCTGCAGCCGGCTGATGGCCTGGTCCACCAGCTGCGCTTTTTTGCTGTAGCTCTCCGCCCTGGAGGCACTGTAATTGTACCCCCCAAACAACACCAACAGCAGACTCACCGACAGGGAGGTCAGCACGGCAATCCTGAATTTCAGACTTTTCCAATCCATGGCTTCCTCCCGGTATTTACGGCAGCCCGAGCAGTAAGACTTATTGGTACTTGGCGTTGATCTTCTCGATGGTGCCATCTGCTTTCATGGCCGCCAGTATTTCGTTCAACTTTTTAATAAGCTCATCAGGCGTATCTTTGTTGAACGCCAAACTCATCTGGGTTTCCTTGAACACGAACACCGGTTTGGGATTGGCTGCCTTCTCCTTGTTCGCCAGATAGGGGGCCAGATACTGACCTGTCGCCCACAGCTCGATACGTCCAGCCTCCAGTTTTTTCACGTTTGCCGTATCGTTAGCGGCTAGCTGCAATTTGGAAAAACCCTGTGCTTTCAGATACTCAGCAGCAGCATCGCCGTTATAGCCACCGACCGAATACTGTTTGGCATCGTCCAGCGACTTGATAGAAATATTGGCTGTGGAGCTGGAGAAGAAGACCCAGTTATTGTTGACCAAGGGGCCAACCCATTTGAACAGCGTTTCACGTTCAGGCGTGCGAGTAGTGGAATAGAGGGCGGTGTTGGGGGTGCTGAGGGTATCTTCATAAGCCCGTTTCCAGGGCATCAGGGTAATCTTGTATTCCACTTCGGCGCGCTTGAACAGCTCTTCAACAACTTCGGTAGAGAGGCCTACAATCTTGCCCCCTTCCCCTTGCATGTTGAACGGTGGGTAATCCTCAGTCATCACGTTTAGCGGTGCAGCCTGTGCCGCTCCCAACGCCAGCATGGAAGAGACTGAAAACAGGGCACCTTTCCACAACAATTGATAGTTCATTGCGACCTCGCTTTGCTTGCCATTCATCCCTAAACCCCCGCCGTCATCGATGGCTGGGCTGTATGGCCCTAACTCGGGCCGTGCCGGTTTCCACGGCTCGCTACCCGCAAATCAGATACGTAGCAGCAAACAGATTCGAATGGTGTTAGCAAGCCACCATTTGGAGAAATGTGGCTCGAACAAAATCTTTGGCCAAATGGCAATGAAAGAGATGGGGGCAAGTAACTGTGGATGAGTGACGACGTGAAATGCATCCAACCTTGATGTGATATACGAAGGCACCTTGGTGATGTGCCAACACGTGATCAGGAAACAATGAGTGAGAACACCAACATCCATTTTCTCGTCCCTGCTCAAGACTGCCTTAGAGCCAAACCTGTCCTTTAGCTAAGGCCACGAAGAGAGATCCGTCAAATAGGGGCAGCGACATAAAGTCGCTGGCGAGGCAATCCTTGATCCATGACAAAAAAGAGAAAGCATAAAGCCACCGCGAGGTGGCTTTATGCTTATCCGCTTGAGACATCTGGCAAAAATCAATCCTTGGCAGAGTCCATAATCCCCTCTTCTGAGTGAGCAGGCAGGATCAGGTTGAGCAGGATGGCAGCAACAGAAGCCAGACCAACACCAGCCAAAGCGAAGTCGCCGATTTTCATCTCCAGCGCACCGACACCCACAGTCAGAGTAACGGCCACGATGGCGATATTGCGCGACAGTCCCAGATCCACTTTGGATTCGACCAGTGTCTTGAGACCGATGGCAGCGATGGATCCAAACAACAGCAGCATGATACCGCCCATCACCGGCATCGGGATGGAGGTGAGCAGCGCATTGAACTTGCCGAAGAAGGCCAGGATGATGGCAAACACGGCAGCCCAGGTCATGGTGACCGGATTGAAGTTGCGGGTGATCATCACGGCACCGGTCACTTCCGCGTAGGTAGTGACGGGAGGACCACCGATCAGGCCAGCGAAGCAGACGCCGATACCGTCACCAGCCAGAGTACGGTGCAGCCCCGGATTTTTGGTGTAGTCCTGACCAGTCACACCACCAATGGCGAGCACGCCACCTATATGTTCGATACAGGGAGCAATCGCCACCGGCAGCATGAACAGCGCCGCGGCCCAGTTGACCTCAGGGGTTTCAAAGTGAGGCAACGCCAGCCAAGGGGTGTTGATCAGACCATCGAAGTTAACCTGCCCCATCAGCACGGCAGATACATAACCGGCAATCACACCACACAGGATGGGGATCAGCTTGATCCACCCCTTGCAGAACACAGCAGCAATCAGGGTGACCGCCAGCGAAATCCCCGCCAGAGCCAGCGCGGTTGATGCGGGAACAACCTGCTCGCTACCGGCACGCCCCATCGCCATGTTGCAGGCCACCTGTGCCACAGAGAGACCAATCACCATGATCACCGGGCCAATCACCACCGGCGGCAGCAATTTATGGACAAATCCCATCCCTTTCGCCCGGATCAGCGCAGCCAGAATGAAATACATGAAACCGGCAGCAAACAGACCGAACATGGTGGACGGCAAGCCCCAGGTCTGGGTGGCATAGATGATGGGAGCAATGAAAGCGAAGCTGGAGCCCAGAAAAATGGGCACTTGGCGGCGGGTACAGAGCTGGAACAACAGGGTGCCCACACCGGCGCCAAGCAGGGCCATGGAGGGGTTCAGTCCGGTGAGCAGAGGCACCAGAACCATGGCACCGAAGGCAACAAACAGGATCTGCAGCCCGGCGACACTTTGCTTGACTAGGGAAAACATGGATGTCCTTAATTTTTTGATAACTGACAGGGATATTTGACACTTTTCAGTTATCGAAAGACGCTTTCAAGGTAAAAAGTGAGCATCTCGGCATCACAAATTACTTTTTACTGCTTGGGGAGGGCATGAAACAGGCTTTTTAGGCGGGATTCGTTGCTACAAGCATCGAGTATGCGATTTTACGTACTTTTGTGACAAACGCCAATCGTTTTTCCATCATGTTTGCTTTACAGGTCTCCGCTCAAGGTCTCCCAGCACCGCTCTATACTTGACCGCATGGTTAACAATGGACAAGGAGTCCTCCATGCCAAAACCCCCTTTCAAACCGACACAACGCAGGATCCTGATTGGTTCTGCCGTTGCATTAGCCCTATTTGCCAGCCCGTTTAGCTATGACTTTGCCCATCAAGAATGGCAGGTGACCAAGGCATATGCCGAGTCCTGCTTCGTTGCTGGCACCCGCATCACCATGGCCGATGGAAGCGAACGTCTCATAGAGACGTTGCAAGCAGGTGAACGAGTTCTGGATCAATATAGCCATACCAACCAGATCTTGGCGATAGAGCGTGTGCTCTTGGGAGAGCGCAGACTCTATGGTATCAACCAACTGCCTCCTTTCTTTACCGGCGAACACCCATTCCTGACCACTCGCGGTTGGGCTGCTATCTCACCGGCCCTGACTCGTGCCGAAAACCCGACATTGATTGTATTGCCCCTCTTTACCGGCATGCGACTACTGGGATGGTCGGCCGCCGCTAACACTGGCAACCTGGCATTGGCACCGCAACCGGTTGAGCTGCTGGTGGAATCCCTCTACTGGATTGACGCTCCACCCACCACCGAGCTGTTCAACCTGGTACTTAATGGTACCCACAGCTATATAGCCAATTCATTAATCGTGCATAACAAGGATGGTAATGGGGGTGGCAGCGACAATAGTGGAGGTGGC
>NZ_CAWNWX010000093.1:0-10887 GCF_963878195.1 Aeromonas sp. HMWF016 | reverse complement strand
ATACAAGAGGGGTACATGTCTGAACTCATGCTTATAGCTCCTGCTTCCAGTTCTGGGTGCGCAGCACGTCGGCAAAGACGCCAGCGGCAGTCACTTCGGTACCGGCGCCGTAGCCGCGCAGCACCAGCGGGATCGGCTGGTAGTAGGTGGAGAAGAAGGCGAGCGCGTTCTCCCCGTCTTTGACCTTGAACAGCGGCTCGTCGGCCCCGACTGCCTTGATGGCGACCTTGCACTTGCCACCTTCAATCGACCCCACATAGCGCAGCACCTTGCCTTCACGCTGGGCCGCGGCGAACTGGTCGCGGAACCAGCCGTCAGCCTCCGGCAGGCGGGCCATAAAGGCTTCCACATCGCCGCTGGCGTCAAAGCCCGGCGGCAGCGCCTGCTCCACCTCGACATCGGAGAGCTCCAGCGCCATGCCGGCCTCGCGGGCCAGAATGAGCAGCTTGCGCGCCACATCCATTCCGTTGAGATCGTCGCGGGGATCCGGCTCGGTAAAGCCGTTGCCGCGGGCGATGTTGGTCGCCTCGGAGAAGGCCATCCCCTCGTCCAGCTTGCCGAAGATAAAGGAGAGGGAACCGGAGAGGATGCCGTCGAAGGCACGCAGCTTGTCACCGGCCTTGATAAGGTTCTGCAGGTTCTCGATAACCGGCAGGCCAGCGCCGACGTTGGTCTCGTACAGGAACTTGCGGCGAGTCTGGCGGGCAGTGCGGCGCAGCGCCTTGTAGTAATCGAGCGAGCCGGTGTTGGCCTTCTTGTTCGGGGTGACCACATGGAAACCGGCGGCGAGGAAGTCGGCATACTGGACGGCCACCGCCTCGGAGGAGGTGCAGTCGACGATCACCGGGTTGATGATGTGGCTATCTTCCACCAGCTTTTTCACCCCTTCCAGCGAGAAGCTGTCGCGGGCTTCCACCAGCTGTTCGCGCCAGTTGGCGAGGTTCAGGCCATCCTTGTTGACCGCCATCTGGCGGCTGTTGGCGATGCCGACCACGCGAAGGCCAGTGCCCTGCTCGGCCAGCACCGGTTGCTGGCGGGCAATCTGATCCACCAGCGCGGCACCGACGCCGCCGACCCCGACCACAAAGAGATCGATAAACTGCTGGCTGCCAAAGAAGTTCTGGTGGCACGCCTTGATGGCTTCCGCCACCTTGCGATCCCGCACCACCGCCGAGATGGAGCGCTCGCTCGACCCCTGCGCAATGGCGACGATATTGATGGAGGCTTGCGCCAGCGAGGTGAAGAAGCGGGCTGCCATCCCCTTGCTGGTGCGCATGCCGTCACCGATGAGGGAGATGATCGCCAGATCGCTGATGATATCCAGCGGCTCCAGCAGCTGGTTTTTGAATTCGAGCTCGAACTCGCGCTCCAGCACCTTGCGGGTCTTCTCGCTGTCGTAGCTGTGGATACAGAAGCTGACGCTGTACTCGGAAGATGACTGGGTGATCAGCACGATACTGACCCCGGCGCGGGAGACGGCGGAGAAGATGCGACCGGCCATGCCGACCATCCCCTTCATGCCAGGGCCGGAGACGTTGAACATGCACATGCCGGACAAGTCGGAGATGGCCTTCACTTTCAGGTCATCGTCGCCGCTCTCGGGGCCGATCAGGGTGCCCGGCCCTTGCGGGTTGAAGCTGTTCTTGATGAGGCAGGGAATATGGAACTGGGCCACCGGCGCGATGGTTTTCGGGTGCAGCACCTTGGCGCCGAAGTAGGAGAGCTCCATCGCCTCCTTGTAGGAGAGAGTTTTCAGCAGGTAGGCATCCGGCACCAGACGGGGGTCGCAGCTGTAGCAGCCCTCGACGTCAGTCCAGATCTCGCAGCACTCGGCATCGACGCAGGCAGCCAGGACGGCGGCGGAGTAGTCGGAGCCGTTACGACCCAGCAGCACGGTCTCGCCCTTGTCGCTGCCACCGGTAAAGCCCGGCATCAGGTAGAGGCAGTCGCTGCGTAATCCCTTGGCGGCAAAACGCAGGCGGGAGGCTTCAATATCGACATGAGCTTCCAGATAACCGCCATCGGTGACCAGCAGCTCTTCCGGCACGATCAGCTCCAGATCCAGACCGCGCACCCGCAGCAGTTCGTGCATAAAGGCGATGGAGAGGTTCTCGCCACGGCTCAGAATGCGCGCCTGCACGTTGTCAGGGCAGAGGCCCAGCAGACGGATGCCCTGCATCAGGCGCTCCACCTGATCCAGCTCGGCGGTGAGACGGGCCAGCAGCGCCTTGTCATCGAGCGCCGGATAGGCCGCCTTCAACCCGGCCAGCAGGCGGGAGAAGATGCCGTTGACTTCAAACAGGGTGGAACTGGCATCCATGCCGCGACTGGTCTGCTCCACCAGCGCCACCAGATGATTGGTCACCTTGGCAGGTGCAGAGAGCACCAGGGCTACCTGAGATTGGCCGTGGGTGTTGACCGCGATATCGGCCACCCGTAAAAAACGTTCTGCATCGGCCAGTGAAGACCCGCCAAATTTCAACACTCTCATCGCTTTCTCTCCCTGTAAATCTATGAAATTCAATCTAAAAACCAATCCAACAAAAAGGCCCGTACTGGGTGGGTACGGGCCTTTTTTGATTTCTGTGCTTGTTCGTCAGCGCATCAACCGGCCCCAGTGCCACCTGTGGTGGTACCGGTAATAATGGTGGTGGTGATGACGTTGGTGAATAACTGCATGACGAACACTCGTTGACGAAGCTGGCTTTTAGCAATACCGCGGCGGGCGATGGGCTGTCAACTTAAACCTCTTCGCTACTCGCGCCCAAAGCGGCGCGCAAGGTCTTTGCAGAGCAGGTGGAGCATGTTCAAATCCCGCTGCGGCAGCATGGGTACCCGGTCCATCACCCACTGATGTAGTTTTTCATCCTGCGAAACTCCGAGTTCACCAAGTAATTCTGCTGTTTTGCTTTTCAGCACCCGAACCTGCCCGGCGTTATCAAAATTTTCTGCTACCGCAGCGGCGCCGTCGGCGTTCAGCTCATCCATCAGCTGACTCATCTCGTAGGCGTAGAGCATGATCGCCTGCCCCAGATTGAGGGACGGGTAGCTCACCTTGAGGGGCAGATAGCTGATGAGATCGACCTCGGCCAGCTGCTCGTTGGAGAGCCCCGACTCCTCGCAGCCAAAGACGATGGCCACCTTGTTGAGTGAAGGCTTGCTGCGGATCTGCTCGCGGATCTCCCCCGGCGTGAGGTAGTGCTGGTAGCGACCGCGCTCACGGGCGGTGGTGGCGATCACCAGATCCATGTCGGCCAGCGCCTCGGGCAGGGTATCGAACGCTTCGGCCTGAGTCAGGATCTCCTGGGCACCGTGAGCCACCCAGCTCGCCTCCTCCTCTTCGTGTACCCGGCTAGCCACCAGTCGCATGGCATCGAATCCCATGGTTTTCATGGCGCGGGCAGCCGCCCCCACGTTCGCAGGTCGGGCAGGTGCCACCAGGACAAAATAGAGCTTCATCGGGTTTCCTCACAGGCCGTACGGCCTCTCAAACAGACAGCAAACAGTCGCTAAACCATCACCAAAACAGGGGCGCAATCTACCGTTTATCCCCGAAAATTGCCACTTGAACAGACGTTTGAATGTTGCGATAGTGGCCTGACGTGTGAACAAATTACACCCAATCCTTCGCGCTATCGGCCCGACAGATCACAAGGAAGAGAGAGATGCAGCAGCCATTGGAACAGGCCGTCGCCGAGACTATCTTGCAACGCTTCGAGTCGTTTTACAGCCGGTTTCTCGAGATCACCCGCGGCAGCAAGAGCCGCTTCGAGAACAGCGACTGGCTGGGAGTGCAGCTGGCGGGGCGCGAGCGCATTCGCCTCTATGACCACCATGTGGGGGCCACTGCCAGCTCCATCCGCCAGATGATGGGAGAGCACCACGCCACCCAGGAGCTGCTCAAGCGAGTCAAGGGGGCTTTCAGCGATCTGCTACCCAAGTGCGAGAACTTCGAGGTGGCGGAGTCCTTCTTCAACTCCGTCTATCGCCGCATCTTTCGCCATCGCAATATCCGCGACGAGAACCTCTATATCCACCCCTTCGTCAGCCGCGGCGACAAGCCCGATCTGAGCGCATTGCTGCGCATCTATCGCACCGATCTGGCCCACCTGCCGCAGACCCTGAGCCAGCTGCTCGGGGATTACAGCTTCACCCTCCCCTATGAGGACAAGCAGCGGGATATTGTCGACATTCACCGCCATCTTGCCGAAAACGGCCCACAAATCCTCCATGAAGAGCCGTTTGCCATCGAGCTATTGAAAGAGGTGTTCTACCGCAACAAGGGGGCCTATCTGGTGGGGCTTATTCGGGTGAAGGATCAGGTCTTCCCCTTTATCCTGCCCCTGCTCAGCACCGGCCAGAGCATCTATGTGGACACCGTCATCTTCGAGCCGGATCTCGCCTCCATCGTCTTTGGCTTCGCCCGCGCCTACTTTATGGTCTATGCCCGCGAACCGGCACTGTTTGTCGCCTTCCTGCGCCAGATCATGCCCCACAAGCCCGATTACGAGATCTACAACGCCATCGGCTGCCAGAAGCACGGCAAGACCGAGCTCTATCGCCACTACCGCCACCATCTGGCCCAGAGTCGGGATCAGTTCATCATCGCGCCGGGCATCAAGGGGATGGTGATGAGCGTGTTTACCCTCCCCTCCTACGACGTGGTGTTCAAGGTGATCAAGGACGAATTCACCCCGCCCAAGGAGGTGAGTCACGAGCAGGTCAAAGAGAAGTACCGGCTGGTCAAACAGCACGACCGGGTTGGCCGCATGGCCGATACCCAGGAGTTCACCAACTTCGAGTTTCCGCTGGATCGCATCTCGCCGGAGCTCCTTGCCGAGCTCAAGACGGTGGCACCCTCGGCCCTCACCATCACGGACGACAAGCTGGTGATCAAGCATCTCTACACCGAGCGCAAGATGATCCCGCTCAACCTCTATCTGGACAAGGCGGACGAGCAGCAGACCCGGCTCGCGCTGGAGGAGTACGGCAACGCCATCAAGCAGTTGGCGGCGGCCAACATCTTCCCGGGGGACATGCTGTTCAAGAACTTCGGCGTCACCCGCCACGGCCGGGTGGTCTTCTACGACTACGACGAGATCTGCTACATGACGGAGTGCAACTTCCGCCAGATCCCGCCGCCGCGCTACCCCGAGGATGAGTGGAGCGCCGAGCCCTGGTATTCGGTCGCCCCCAACGACATCTTCCCCGAGGAGTTCGCCACCTTCCTGCTGCAAAAGCCGCAGGTGCGCGAGATCATGCTGCAACTGCACAAGGAGATGTTCGACGCCAACTACTGGAAGATGCTGCAGAGCAACATCAAGGTGGGGGTGTTCGAGGATGTCTATCCCTACCGGCGCAAGAAGCGCTTCAAGTACCAGCGCGGTGGCTGAGTCCGCAGAGCCCGCGCACATCGCAGCAACGAAAACGGGGTGGCCCAAGCCACCCCGTTTTGCTATCCGCTTTGCGCCTTAACTGCCGCGACGGCGGATCACCCCCTCCTGCATGGTGCTCGCCACCAGCACCCCGTCGCGGGTGAAGAACTGGCCACGCACCAGACCGCGACCGCTGCTGGCGCTCGGGCTGTCTACCACGTAGAGCAGCCAGTCGTCGAAGCGAAAATCCCGGTGGAACCACATGGAGTGATCGATGGTGGCCACCTGCATATCCGGCTCCCAGTACGACACCCCGTGCGGCTGCAGCGAGGTGAGCAGGAAGTTGAAGTCGGAGGCGTAGGCCAGCAGGTATTTATGCACCCGCAGATCGTCCGGCATCTGGCCGTTGGCCTTGAACCAGACGTGGCGCACCGGATCCTGCACCGTCGGCCGAATAGGGTCGACCAGGGTCACCGGGCGCATCTCGATGGGCTGCTCGCAGAGGATCTTGTCGCGCAGGGAGGCCGGGATCAGATTCTCGTAGGGGCGCACCAGCTCCAGCTCGCTCTTGAGCTCCTCCGGCGGGGTGATGCCGGTGGGCATCTGCGCCTGATGCTCGAAGCCATCGGCCGGCACCTGAAACGAGGCGTTGAGATAGAAGATGGGCTTGCCGCCCTGAATCGCCTTGACCCGGCGGGTGGAGACAGTCTGGCCGTCACGGATATTCTCCACGTCATAGACGATGGGACGGGTCACATCCCCCGGACGCAGGAAGTAGGAGTGAAAACTGTGAACCTGCCGACCGGTCTCGACCGTCTGCTTGGCGGCTGACAAGGCCTGCCCCATTACCTGTCCGCCAAACACGGCCCGCAGACCGAGATCCTGGCTCTGGCCCCGAAACAGGCCCTCCTCGATTTTTTCCAGCGCCAGCAACGCCAGCAGCCCATCAAGTACCTTGCTCATTGTTCACTCCTCTGTCAGAGCCGCACAGGCTAACAAGCTCACCGGAGCAGAGCAACCGCCACGCGTCCGTTCATGTCGCCCGGAAGGCGCAGAAACAGTGCGCTTCGAATCTGTTTTTTCCCCGGTGAAACCGTTAATCTGAAAAAAGTCGATCGAGGCGAGGTCACCAGCCATGCACATTCGTTATCCACTCACCCCCTCTGTCGCTCACCACCCTTTATTGCGCCTGCGCCATCCGCTGCTTGCCCCTCTCCTTGCGCTCTCGCTGCTCCCTGCCAGCGCGGCGCAGAGCGCGGTGATCATCACCGGCGAACTGCCCCCCTACTCCTCTGCGGAACTGGCCAACGGCGGCGAGCTGGCAAGCAAGGTGCTCACCATTCTCAAAGAGGCTGGCCACCCGGATCTGCAGATCTCCTATCAACCCTGGCCACGCGGACTTAAAAACATCGAGCTGGGCAACGCCATCGCCGCTTTCCCCTTTACCTGGACCAACGAGCGCAGCAACAGCCTGCTGTTCAGCACCCCCATCGCCTTCGATATCCAGTCCTGGTACACCACACCCGACAAGAAGGGGCTGGAATCCCCGCCCTGGCAGCAAAAAACCGCCTGCGTGCCCAAGGGGTGGTTCTCCGATGCCATCGAACGGGTCATCAACGATCAGGGGCTGATAGTCAGAACCACCAACCGCCTCAACCAGTGCGTCGAGCTGCTTAAAAAGGGCAAAGTCGATCTGGTGCCCATCAACGACACCTCGAAAAAGAGCCTCTCGGAGGAGGACAATGCCGCCCTCTACCGCCTCTCGCTGTTTCGCCAGAACGTCACCTTCTATCTGGTCACCTCCCGCAACGCAGAGGGGGAGAAGTTTATCCACGACTTCAACGACAAATGGAACGCCCAGGCCTACTGATCCGTCCGCCCCTCCTGCTCGCAGACACCGCAACAAATCCCTCCCCCCTGGCCATACCGGCCTTGGCATCACGGATACCGAGGATCGGAGGCAGTTGCCACCCGCTATTCGGTGACTCACTCTGCAACCACTTATGGGATTATTTCACTGGTGATACAGCAGAGCAGCAACTCGTTACATGGATGCAAAAATCATCATATCGGACGGGAGCTTGGCTGGATGACCCGCTTGCCAGCATGGCTGGCCGATAACACCAAACAGCGGCTCGACTTTTTCTCTGCGAAAGATACAATCCATGCACTGGAGATGGCATTCCTCCACATGCATACGCACACAAACCGCCGTTGTGGCTAATGATGCCTACGTTTCAGTCCAGGTCAGGGCTACGTAGCATATGCACCACTGTCCTGGAGTCTCTGCACTAAAGGACGATTTATATGCTTAATTCGATTCTTGCCATCAGCGTTGGCGCCTCGTTTGGTGCCATATTTCGCTGGCTACTCGGCACATCCCTGAACGCTATCTTTCCTACCCTCCCGCTGGGCACTCTCGTGGCAAACCTGCTGGGAGGCTACCTGATCGGGATCGCTATCGCTTTCTTTTCCGCAAACCCCAATCTCCCCCCTGAATGGCGGCTGTTGGTGATCACCGGTTTTCTCGGCGGATTAACGACCTTCTCAACATTCTCTGCTGAAGTCACTTCATTACTGCAGGCCGGTCGATTGGCTTGGGCAGGGGGGGCGATTTGTGTCCATGTACTGGGTTCGCTGGCTATGACTCTTGCCGGCATGTGGTCAATGTCAATGCTGCAACGGATGTGACAGGAGTATCTATGCAAGGCTATCAATTAACATTTTACACTCGCCAGGATCGCTCAATCGAGGGTCAACCATTGGCACAATGGCTGGTCGAGCAGGCTAAAGAGCTCGGTATTCAGGGGGCTACCCTGTTGGCTGCCAATGAAGGGCTTGGGCATGACAGGCGTCTGCACTCGGCTCATTTTTTCGAACTGTCAGACCAGCCATTGGAAGTGACGTTTTCAGTCACTGACAACGAGGTAAACCTCATTTTCGACCTGCTAAAGAAGCACAACACGAGTGTGTTTTATACCTTGATGCCAATAGAGTTCGGGATGTCTGGCGATCGCTAATCTGGTAATCAAATCGCTATATCGCCTCTTGTCTGGCATAAGAGGCGATATCGAGACCCACTTTTGGGGCTGCCCTCCTGCATAGCAAGCACCACAGGATATCCGCCCACTATCAGCAGCATCGGCATCGGCATCACGAATACCGCAGGATCGGAGGATGTTGCCACTCCGCCATTAGGCTATCGACTCTTCTAACACGTCTCGGATTATTTCACTGGTGATACGGCGAACAAAAATTCGTTACATGGATGCAAAAGTCATCTTGGCGGATGGGAGTCAGGTTGAACGACCAGCTTGCCAGCATGGCAGGCCGATAATATAAGGCATCCGCGCAAGGCTGATGTCAGGTGTTAACTAGATCTGTACAGGTAGTAAGGCGTATCCTGCAAGCTGATTTGACGTGAACGGGCAATGGTCATGGCACATCCCTCAACGGTGACCTCTCAAGTCAACAACAGCACTACGCCTCTGTCAAAAGGTGGGTGTCCCAGATTATCCTTGGGTGTCCCAGATTATCCTTGAGTTCGGTGCCCTCTTCGCGAACGCCCGATTACGCTGCGCTAATCGAGCCGATGGCCCTGCCCCCCCCCTTTCACCTATGTCCAATTACGATTCATTAATCGAGCAAGCGGCCCTGAACATCATATATAAATTCAACACTCAGCTTCATTCTCTCTACAGCCAGACTAATTTCACAGCCTGACCAAATGCCTATGCCAGCAGTTAGTTCATTGGTGATAAAATATTTTCTAAGTTCCACCAATAATTCTGTCAAATCTCCGACGGCGCGACCATCAGGATCAAACCAGTTTAGCTTACCTGTATCATCAATATAATCAAACTCGTATTTACCTCCATCACCTTCAGGAAAAACCTCTGCTCTGACAACTATTATTTTCGCATCTAATGGCCCAGCGTCGACTAAGAGCTGCCCAATTTTTTGATATATTTCTTGATCTGTCATTAGATACCACCTGGAGAGTTTTTAAAATCAATAATTGCTGGACGATCACCACCAATAGAGTATCTTACAGTAAATCCAAAAAGGTGGGTGTCCCGGATTTCCTGTTGGCAAACACGCTGAGTCCCGCGCCCTTTTCGCAAATGCCCGATTATACTCCGCTAATCGAGCACTCAATCCAATCGAGCCTCCCCCTGATATATAAAGTCAACCTTTACAACGACTTAATGCTAGTCGCAAACCAGCTCCAATTTCAGCTGGGGAGCAGTCTAAAGAAAGAATGACATCTTCTAAACCATCGCCCTTAGTTCTTCCTCAAGCTTCCAGTTTTTCATGGCGTGTAGGTGATATGGTTATTACGCCATTTACCAGATGAATACCGCAGTTTTTCATGTCCTTAAACAGGGCTCGTTTGGTTTTATATCCATATTTCCCCATCAACATCGCAATCCAGGCTGCGTATCGTTCTTTGCCTTTCTCTAGATCAAAAAACTCAATACGATCTGCCAGTTCAGTTAATGTTCGGCTATCAGACAAAGCTTGTAAGAGTGTCCCTCCCAAACAGTCATCATCTACATCAGGAGTTAATAAATGACATGGGAAAAGAGGGTCACTTCCAGTCCGACCTAATCCAGAATAAGTTTCTACACTAAAAAAATCATGTGTAGTAAAAACACTGGCCCAGTAGTCTTGATCTTGATTAAATTGCATCACTTCACCTGTGTCACTTTAACTATTACACTTTGATTTTTGCCATACTCAATGGCTCGATTTATCTCTGTCCATTGTATCTTGGTGGTATTGGCGGGAACAGCTATCTGGATTTCTCTGTTAGAGATCATTGATGCACGTATTTCTTGACCAGAAAGTTTTGCAGTTTCAAACCTTGCTGCTGCATCAATATTCCCTTTAATGGAACTATACACCTGATTTGGATTAGCCAGCTTCGCCATCGTCTGGGTATCCATTGTTTTAGCACTAGGTGGGTGTCCCGGATTTCCTTCGATCTGGTAATCAAATCGCTATATCGCCTCTTATCTGGCATAAGAGGCGATATCGAGACCCACTTTTGGGGCTGCCCCTCTGCATAGCAAGCACCACAGCACATCCGCCCACTATCAGCAGCATCGGCATCGGCATCGGCATCACGAATACCGCAGGATCGGAGGCTGTTGCCACTCCGCCATTAGGCTATCGACTCTTCCACCACGTCTCGGATTATTTCACTGGTGATACGGCCAACAAAAATTCGTTACATGGATGCAAAAGTCATCTTGGCGGATGGGAGTCAGGTTGAGCGACCAGCATGGCTGGCTGGCTGCTGGCTGCTGGCTGCTGGCTGCTGGCTGCTGGCTGCTGGCTGCTGGCTGCTGGCTGCTGGCTGGCAATATAAGACACCAAAAAGGTGGGTGGCCCAGATTCCCATTAAGTCGCCTGATAATAACAGCACCTGATTTCGCGGGCACCCGATTACGGTTCGCTAATCGAGCCTACGGCCCTAAAACCCTTTAACCCCAAAATATCTTAATAT
>NZ_CAWNWX010000092.1:0-26334 GCF_963878195.1 Aeromonas sp. HMWF016 | reverse complement strand
ATCGTGGCGAGCGCAGCAGCTTCACCCAGGAGAAGCGCTACTTCTGCAAGGGCGGGGAAGTGCTGTGGGGGCGGGTGACGGTGACCCTTATTCGCGATGCTCTGCAGCAGCCGGATTATCTGATGGTGCTGCTGGAGAATATCGATCCCCTCAAGCGCCACGCCGAACAGCTCAAGCTATCCCACCGGGTCTATGACAACCTCTCCGAGGCGATCCTGGTGTGTGATGACGACAGTCGCATCATCTCGGTCAACCCGGCGTTCGAGCAGATCACCGGCTACAGCAGCGAGGAGGTGTGTGGCCAGCGCCCCAGCATCCTCAAGTCCGGCCTGCACGATCAGACCTTCTATGCCGACATGTACCACGCGCTGGAGCGGGTGGGGGTGTGGCGCGGCGAGGTGTGGAACAAGCGCAAGAACGGCAAGCTCTACCCGCAGCAGCTGATGATCAGCACCCTGCGCGAAGGGGGCAAGATCCAGCAATATATCGCCATTTTCAGCGATCTTTCCCAGACCAAGCTCGCCGAACAGAAGATCGCGGCACAGGCCAACTACGACAACCTCACCAGCCTGCCCAACCGCTGGCTGTTTGGTCGCTGTCTCGGCCGTTTTTGCGAGCGGGGCGAACGCTTCGCCCTGATGGTACTCGACCTCAACAACTTCAAGGCGGTCAACAACAGCATGGATCACCATGCCGGTGATGCCTTGCTGCGGGAGGTGTCGGATCGATTGGTGAGCCGGGTGCGCACCGAGGATCTGGTGGCCCGCATCGGTGGCGACGAGTTCGCCTTTCTGGTACCGGGCATAGTGACTCGCCGTCAGGCAGAGGTGTTTGCCAAGCAGGTGATCGGCAGCTTCGCCCGCCCCTTCATGCTGGCGAACCAGCACCTCTACGTGACGGCAACTGTGGGGATGACCCTCTGCCCCATCGATGGCAGCGAGAGCGACGAGCTGCTGCGCAACGCCGAGCAGGCGCTGTTTGCCGCCAAACGGCAGGGGCGACTGATCGGCACCTACTGCTCCACCATGCGGGAAGAGGTGCGTCAGCGCCATCAGATGCAGCAGGATCTGGCGGAGGCTATCAAGCAGGAGCAGCTGACCATGGCCTACCAGCCCATCTGGGACAACCGCAGCGGGCGGGTGGCCAAGCTGGAGGCGCTGGTGCGCTGGTATCACCCCCAGTGGGGACAGGTTTCACCGGCCGAGTTCATCCCACTGGCGGAGGAGGCGGGGCTGATCCAGGGGCTGGGTTCATTGGTACTGTGGCAGTCGTGCCGGGATCTGGCGCGTTTGCAGCGCGCCGGTTTTCCTGATCTGCAGATGTCGATCAATCGCTCCACCATGGAGTTCCAGACCATAGATCCGGAAGCGAGCGAATGGCTCAAGGTGATCCACCATTTTGAGCTCGATCCTGCCGACATCGTCATCGAAATTACCGAATCTCTGCTGATGGAGAGCAGCGATCAGCACAGAGTGCGGATCGATGCCCTGCGCGAGGCGGGCTGCAAGCTGGCCATCGATGACTTCGGCACCGGCTACTCGGCGCTCAACTATCTGCGCACATTCCCGGTCGATCTCGTCAAGATCGACCGATCTTTCGTGCGCCATATCCCCTTCAACGAGCAGGATCGCATGCTGCTCGACGGCATCATCAACATAGTGCACAACCTCGGGATGCAGGTGGTGATCGAAGGGGTGGAGACTCGTGAGCAGCTCAACTTCCTCTGCCAGAAGGGGTGTGCCTTTACTCAGGGTTATCTGCTCAGCCGTCCGTTGGCCTACGACGATCTCACCGAATATCTGCAGCTCAACGACAAGAACATGTTTTTGCAGGCCCGTTCCAGCTGACCGTCACGGCGCCGGTTTCAATTTCTCCTGCTTGCCCCTAAGCGTCCGGTAATCCTCCCCGAGATAGCGCAGATAGATGCGATCCAGCACGCCCTCGTCCAGCATCTGCTGCAGCGCCTTGTTGTAGGCGGGCAGCAGCTCTGCTCTCTGTTTGCCAAAGCAGAGATAGAGCGGGGTTGAATCGATAAAGGGGGTGAGGGCGCGGATCTTGACGTCCTGCTCCTTGGAGAGGATGGGGGCCGAGAAGTAATCCAGCACTATCATGTCGACCCGGCTCTTCTCCAGCATCAGCAGCAACTGTTTGTCGGAGTGGGCCTTGATGGGTTCCCAGCCGGTGAAGTTCTTGATCTTGTCCGTGTAGTCATAGCCCCTGACCATCCCCACTTTCAATCCCTTGGCCATCTCCCACGAGAAAGTCTGCAGTGGGCTGTCGGTACGCACATAGGCGGCCAGCGGGTAGAAGGCGGTAGCAAGGTCAGAGTGGTAGCAGCCGGGCAGGGGTGCATTGTCGAGAATGCCGTCCGCCAGCCCGGTGTTGACGTACTGTTCGCAGCGTCCCCACGGCAGTTCGAGCAGGGTGAGGCTCATGCCGAGGCGATGTGCCACCTCCTGATGGATCTCGACCGATATTCCCTCCATCAGGTTGCCTTGTTCGGCATAGGAGAAGGGGGGCCAGTCCACGCCACAGACCTTGAGATGGGGGCTGCTCTGGGCGGCGAGCAGCAAGGCGATGAGCAGGTTCATGAGGTTTCCTCCCTACAGCGACGCGAAGGGGCTGTGGTACACTCGGTTCACTGAACTTAGAACGCATCCAGAGACCATGCAAATCCTCCTCGAAGACCCTGCCAAGGCCGCGCTGGCAGACTCGCTGGCCAGCCAGCTTGCCCAGATAGACCTTCCCCAGTTTGCCCTGGTGTTTACCCCGGAGCGGCTGGAGCTGCGCAAGCTGGATGAGCCCAAGCTGGGGGCCGTCTACGTGGATTTCGTCGAAGGCGCGGTCGCCCATCGCCGCAAGTTTGGCGGCGGTCGCGGTCAGTCCATTGCCAAGGCGGTGGGGCTCAAGTCGGGGGCGACTCCGACCGTGGTCGATGCCACGGCCGGGCTGGGACGCGATGCCTTCGTACTCGCTTCTCTCGGTTGCCGGGTGACCATGATTGAGCGCAGCCCCGTGGTGGCCGCCCTGCTTCAGGATGGGCTGGCACGAGCCGCAGAAGACCCCGAGATTGGTCCCTGGGTACGCGAGCGGATGCAGCTGTTGCACGGCCCTGCGGTGGATACCCTGTTGGCGCTAACCGAACGGCCCGAGGTGATCTACCTTGACCCCATGTTCCCGCACAAGCAGAAGTCGGCGCTGGTGAAAAAAGAGATGCGGGTGTTCCAGTCGCTGGTGGGGGCGGATCTCGATGCGGATGCCTTGTTGCCAGCAGCGCTCCAAATGGCAGAGAAGCGGGTAGTGGTGAAGCGCCCCGACTACGCCGGCTGGCTCAACGAACAGAAGCCGAGCATGGCCATCGAGACCAAGAGCAACCGCTTCGATGTCTACGTGATGGCAGCACTGGTGAGTTAAGCTGCAACCGGCATATCGTCCGGGCGATCAAAGAAGAGGGCCAACCCGATCGGGTTGGCCCTCTTGCTATCTATTGGCTGTCTGACTGGGCTGGTGGGGCGAAGCGGATCAGCTTCTCCTCTCCCTGCCAGCTGAACGTCATGGTCGCCAGATCCGCCAGACTGAGCTGCTCGCAGCTGTGCAGCTGGAGATACTCCACCCCATCGCGGGCCTCTATGGTGTGGATCCGATCCGCCCACTGACGTCCGTCCCGACTGGTCAGCGCGACCGGCAACTGCCAGCTGGCGGCAATCTCCAGCCAGTCGTAGAGGTCACAGCTGATAGGTTGGTAATCCGGCATGGTCTGCTCCTTGAGAAGGCAGAGGGATCAGGCTTCCTGTAAACGGGTCGGCCAGCCCATCTTCTGCTGGCGCTCCACTTCAAAGCGCAATTCGCTGGCGCGCAGGTAGTGCTCTTCGAGCCACCCTTTGGGCAGGGTCAGGGTGAGCGCATCCTCGTCCGCCTCCAGCGTGAAGCCGGGCACGGTTCCCTGGGTGCGGCGCATGCAGAGGATCAGGGCGATGCGCAGGATGCGAGCCAGCCGGATCGCCTGACGAGCGGTGACCGCCCCCTGCTTCTCCAGCGGTTCCAGCTTGAATTCATCCCGCTGGTTGAACAGCAGGGCCGACAACAGCTTCTTCTGCGCGGGAGTGAAGCCCGGCATATCGATGTTGTCGATGATGTAGGCGGCGTGTTGCGGCGCCTTCTTGTACTCGATACAGAGACCGATCTCGTGCAGCAGTGCTGCGTAGCGCAGGATCGGGCGACCATAGCGCTTGGAGAGGCGCCAGGCCGGCTGCAACTGGGTGAACGCCTCGATGGCGGTGTCACGCACCCGCTCGGCGTGCTCCTTGTCCAGCTGGTAGCGGTTGATCAGGCTGTCGGCGGTGCGGTCACGGGCATCGCAGTCGTGATTGTTGCCGAGCAGGCCGTAGATCAAGCCCTCGCGCAGGGCGCCACCCGCCAGCGTCATGCTCTCGATGTTCAGGGTTTCGAAGATGGCGATCAGGATGGCGAGGCCGGAGGGGAACACGGTCAGCCGTTCGGCCGCCAGCCCTTCCAGTTGCAGCTGGTCGAGCTTGCCGCAGGCGATGGCCTGACCCATCAGCTCCTGCAGTTTCGGCAGGGTGACCCGCTCGCTCTTCCCCTGCGCCAGCATGATCTCCTGCAGCGCCTGTACCGTACCAGAGGCACCGACGCAGGTGCGCCAGCCAAGGGCACGGTAATCATCCGCCACCTTCTCCAGCACCGCCTTCGCAGCAGCAATCGCCTGCTCGAAACGGGCTTCGGAGAGCTCGCCATCACCGAAGTGATTGTTGAGCCAGGTGACGCAGCCCATGTGCAGGCTGTTGAGCAGTTTCGCTTCGCTATGCTCGCCGATCACCAGTTCGGTACTGGCACCGCCGATGTCGATAACCAGTCGGTTGCCTTCCCCGGCAGAAGTCCAGGAGACCCCCTCATAGATGGTCTTGGCCTCTTCCTCGCCCGAGATGATCTCGATGCTGTGGTTGAGCACCCGTTCCGCTTCGCTGATGAACTCGTCGACGTTGGTAGCCAGCCGCAGAGTGGCGGTACCCACTACCCGGATGTTGTCGGCCGGAATGTCCTGCAGCTGTTCGGCGAACAGGCGCAGACAGTCCCAGCCCCGTTCCATGGCGACACGGCTGAGACGGAAGTCGGCATCAAGCCCGGCGGCGAGGCGAACCTTGCGTTTGACCTTGGCAACGGTGCGCAGGGCACCGGCGACCTCGCGCACCACCAGCATGTGAAAGCTGTTGGAGCCGAGGTCGATGGCGGCATAGAGAGGCGAGTTGTGCAACGGGCCTATCCTTTAGCTTTTGCGCGGCGGACGACGGCGGTTGTTGCTGTTGCCACCCTGGCGATCACGCATGTTGCGGTTCACCGGTTGGCGGTTGCGGAACACCCGTTTCGGTGCGGTGACATCATCCAGCAGTGCTTCGCGATCATACTTGCTGACCGGGATCGGGTGGTGGATGTACTCCTCGATGGCCGGCAGGTTGAAGGCATAGTCTTCACAGGCCAGGCTGATGGAGTGACCGCTCTTGCCGGCTCGGCCGGTACGACCGATACGGTGAACATAGTCCTCGGCGTCGTCGGGCAAGTCATAGTTGAATACGTGGGTCACGTCGGGGATGTGCAGACCACGGGCGGCCACGTCGGTGGCGACCAGAATATCGAGCGCACCCTTGGTGAAATCCTCGAGGATCTTCATCCGCTTCTTCTGTGGCACATCGCCAGTCAGCAGACCAACGCGGTGGCCGTCGTTCTCCAGCCAGGCATGAACGTCTTCACAGACATGCTTGGTGTTGGCGAAGACGATCGCTTTTTCCGGCCACTCCTCTTCCATCAGGGAGAGCAGCAGCAACATCTTGTCTTCGTTGGAGGGGTAGAACAGCTCCTCCTTGATCCGTACGCCGGTCATCTGCTCAGGCTCGACCTGCACATGTTCCGGGTGGTTCATGTGTTCGTAGGCCAGCTCCTGCACGCGCAGGGAGAGGGTGGCGGAGAACAGCATGCTCAGACGCTCGGTGGCGGGCGGCATGCGGCGGAACAGGAAGCGGATGTCCTTGATGAAGCCCAGATCGAACATGCGATCCGCTTCGTCCAGAACCACGACCTGGATATTGCTCAGGTCGATCACCTTGGACTTGAAGTAGTCGATGATGCGGCCGGTGGTGCCGATCAGGATGTCGACGCCCTGCTCCAGCACGGCCAGCTGCTTGTCGTAACCTTCGCCACCGTAGGCGAGGCCGAGTTTCAGGCCGGTAGAGGCGGAGATGCTGTCGGCATCGTTATAGATCTGTACTGCCAGCTCCCGGGTGGGTGCCATGATGATGGCTCTGGGTTGATTTACCAGACGGGGTTTGGTCAGTGGGTGGGTAAGAAGATAGTTGAAGGTGGCGGCCAGAAAGGCGATGGTTTTGCCGGTGCCTGTCTGTGCTTGCCCGGCGAGGTCATGGCCCTCTACCAGCAGTGGCAGGGACAGTGCCTGGATGGGCGTGCAATAGTGAAATCCCTTTGCTTCCAGACCAGCCAGAACTTCGGGTTCGAGGCCCATTTGGGCGAATTTGTCGGTCGTTAAGTGTGTTTTGCTCATGGCGGTAGGTTATCAGGTTAGGCTTGCAATAATAAACAGGATCATTTCAAATAGGGCAACTATTGCCTTTATTGACGTGTCAATAAAGCCTTATTTACTGACTGGAGTTGGAGATGAGTGACAAGATTGTTCAGCTGAGCGATGCCAGCTTCGAGGCAGATGTAATCAAAGCCGATGGCGCCGTTCTGGTCGACTTCTGGGCCGAGTGGTGTGGTCCGTGCAAGATGATTGCCCCGATCCTGGAAGAAGTTGCCCAAGAGTACGAAGGTCGCGTGACCGTAGCCAAACTGAACATCGACCATAACTCTGATACTCCGCCCAAGTACGGCATTCGTGGTATCCCGACCCTCTTGCTGTTCAAGAATGGCGAAGTGGCAGCGACCAAGGTCGGTGCACTGTCCAAGACTCAGCTGAAAGAGTTCCTGGACGGCAACCTGTAATAATCGAAGAGGAGCGCATTGCAATAATGCGCTCCTTCTGTTTTATCACCTAGACGCTCATCCCGATTGGTGCTAGTTTATCGCTCGTTTGCTAACCTTTTTGCCTGACTCCATTGCTAGCCTGGCAAGTCAAATCCGATCAGCATCAATCCAGCAGACTGTCTCCTCATTTCAATCCTTGCTTACAGACTTTCACCACTATGAATCTGACTGAATTAAAGAACACTCCTGTGTCTGAGCTGGTCAAGCTCGGCGAATCCATGGGGTTGGAAAATCTGGCTCGGGCGCACAAGAAAGACATTATTTTCGCGATCCTCAAGGCGCACGCCAAGGGTGGCGAGGATATCTTTGGCGACGGTGTGCTGGAAATCCTGACCGACGGCTTCGGGTTCCTGCGCAGTGCTGACGGTTCCTACCTGGCGGGCCCGGACGATATCTACGTCTCCCCGAGCCAGATCCGCCGCTTCAACCTGCGTACCGGCGATACCATCTCCGGCAAGATTCGGCCGCCGAAAGAGGGCGAACGCTACTTCGCGCTGCTCAAGGTCAACGAGGTCAACTACGACCGTCCGGAAAACTCCCGCAACAAGATCCTGTTTGAAAACCTCACTCCGCTGCACGCCAACGAGCGTCTGCGCATGGAGCGTGGCAACGGTTCTACCGAAGACATCACTGCTCGCGTACTGGATCTGGCCTCCCCGATCGGTAAAGGTCAGCGCGGCCTCATCGTTGCACCGCCCAAGGCCGGTAAGACCATGTTGCTGCAGAACATCGCCCAGAGCATCGCCTACAACCATCCTGACTGTGAACTGATCGTTCTGCTGATCGATGAGCGTCCGGAAGAAGTGACCGAGATGCAGCGCATGGTTAAAGGTGAAGTGATCGCTTCTACCTTCGACGAGCCGGCTTCCCGTCACGTTCAGGTTGCTGAAATGGTGATCGAGAAGGCCAAGCGTCTGGTCGAGCACAAGAAGGACGTGGTGATCCTGCTGGACTCCATCACCCGTCTGGCCCGAGCCTACAACACCGTTATCCCGTCATCCGGCAAGGTACTGACCGGTGGTGTGGACGCCAACGCCCTGCACCGTCCCAAGCGCTTCTTCGGCGCCGCGCGTAATGTTGAGGAGGGCGGTAGCCTGACCATCATCGCGACCGCGCTGATCGATACCGGTTCCAAGATGGACGAGGTTATCTACGAAGAGTTCAAGGGTACCGGCAACATGGAACTGCACCTCTCGCGCAAGATTGCCGAGAAGCGCGTCTATCCGGCTATCGACATCACCCGCTCAGGCACCCGTAAGGAAGAGCTGCTCACCTCCGGTGACGAGCTGCAGAAGATGTGGATCCTGCGCAAGATTGTCCACCCGATGGGCGAGATTGACGGTATCGAATTCCTCATCGACAAACTGGCGATGACCAAGACCAACGACGAGTTCTTCGACGCCATGCGGCGCCAGCAGAAATAAGTCAGGTCAGAAAATGACAAAACCGCGGCCAAGGTCGCGGTTTTTGTTTATCTAAATTTCGGCCGACTGGGTAGTATGAAGCTTCGATGTCACAAGGATAGAGACGTCATGAGACCCGTTTACTGGTTACTGCCGGGATTGCTGTTCGGTATCCCGGCCTTTGCGCAGAGCGTGCCAGAGCCTCCTTCGGTGGAGGCTGCCGAGCTGGGCACCGATTTGCGCTATCTGTCGAATTGCCTGCAACAGGGGCAGTTTGCCGCTGTCGATTCCCTGCTGGCGACCCAGAGCCGCGAGCAGCGGGAGTATTTGCTGCTGCAACTGCTGCGCAATATCAACGTGACCCGGCCGGCGTCCCCCGAACTGCACGCCTGGGTGGCCGCCCAGGCTGACAAGGCCCCCCGGTGGCTGGTCGAGCAGCGGGTGGACGGCTTTCTGGTTCAGCAACCCGCCTACGATTTTGCCGCTCAGGCCCGGCTGCTGCTGGGTCAGTGGCAACAACTGGCGTGGCAGGCTGATTATCGCCAGCAACTGGAGCAGGGCACCTTCGGTTTCAAGTCGATCTACTACCGCGGTAACCCCGAGCTGGCTCGTCAGCAACAGGCACTGCTGCAGGCCCTCGATCAGCTGCCGGTTTCCCTGCTGCAGCGCGAGAGCCGGACGCTGGCCGCCCAGAACATCTATCTGCCTGACAACCGTCTACTGAGTTACCTGCTGCAGCGAACCGGCGAACCGGCACTCTACAGTCGCCTCTGGCGCCAACCGGTGGATCAGGATGCTCTGGCAGCGCTGGCCACCATCAACCGCTTTCATCAGGGCAATGAGGCCAGCGAGTTGCTGATCGCCGCGAGTACCAATCCCCATCTGAAAGAGCCGGCCCTGCGCCAGCTGAGCGCGCTATCCCCCCTGCCGCAACAGGCAAGAAGCTACCTGCTTGGTGAGCTGGCCAACCGGCAGTATGGATCTCTGGTGGCCGATCTGTTGATGGAGGTGGATGAACCATTGCTGCTATCGGCACTGGCCAAACGCCTTGGTCAACATGATCAGAACCTCATGACTCCGACTCTCTTCCCCGATTCGGGTACACCGGAGAGGCGGCCAGGGTTATAATGCCTCACCTCCTGAATCTGGTTGGGAACCTGCATGAAATACAAGGACTTGCGTGATTTCGTCGCGCAGCTGGAACAAAACGGACAACTCAAGCGGATTACCCGCGAGATAGACCCCTATCTGGAGATGACCGAAATCAGCGACCGCACCCTGCGTGCGGGCGGCCCGGCTCTGCTGTTTGAAAATCCCAAAGGCTACACCATGCCGGTGTTGACCAACCTGTTTGGTACCCCGGATCGGGTCGCCATGGGGATGGGTCAGCCCGATGTGAGCGCCTTGCGTCAGGTCGGGGTATGGCTCTCCTATCTGAAGGAGCCGGAACCGCCTCGTGGCTTCAAGGAGCTGATGGAGAAGCTGCCGATCTTCAAGCAGGTGCTCAACATGCCGACCAAGCGCCTCTCTTCCGCCCCCTGCCAGCAGGTGGTGCAGGAGGGGGATGCGGTCGATCTCGACCAGATCCCGATCCAGCACTGCTGGCCGGGCGATGTGGCGCCGCTGGTTACCTGGGGTCTCACCATCACCCGCGGCCCCTACAAGAAGCGGCAGAACCTCGGCATCTACCGCCAGCAGAAGATCGGCAAGAACAAGCTGATCATGCGCTGGTTGGATCATCGCGGCGGCGCCATCGATTTTCGCGAGTGGCAGGAGGCCCATCCGGGCGAGCGCTTCCCGGTGGTGGTGGCGCTTGGCGCCGATCCGGCGACCATTCTCGGCGCTGTGACCCCGGTGCCGGATACCCTCTCCGAATACGCCTTTGCCGGTCTGCTGCGCGGCAGCCGTACCGAGGTGGTAAAAGCCATCAGCTGCGATCTGGAGGTGCCCGCCAGCGCCGAGATCGTGCTGGAAGGCTATCTGGAGCCGGGCGAGATGGCGCCGGAAGGCCCTTATGGCGACCACACCGGCTACTACAACGAGGTGGACGAGTTCCCGGTGTTCACCATCACCCACATGACGATGCGCAAGGATGCCATCTATCACAGCACCTACACCGGCCGTCCGCCCGATGAACCGGCAGTGCTGGGGCTGGCGCTGAACGAGGTGTTCGTACCGCTGTTGCAGAAGCAGTTCCCCGAGATCGTGGATTTCTATCTGCCGCCGGAGGGGTGCTCCTACCGGATGGCGGTGGTCACCATCAAGAAGCGCTACCCGGGCCACGCCAAACGGGTGATGCTGGGGGTCTGGTCCTTCCTGCGCCAGTTCATGTATACCAAGTTCGTGGTGGTGTGTGATGACGACGTCAACGCCCGCGACTGGAAGGATGTGATCTGGGCCATTACCACCCGGATGGATCCGGCCCGTGATACCACCCTGATCGAACACACCCCGATCGACTATCTGGACTTCGCCTCGCCCATCTCCGGCCTGGGCTCCAAGATGGGGCTGGATGCTACCAACAAGTGGCCGGGGGAGACCAATCGCGAGTGGGGTCAGCCCATTGTGCAGGACGAGGCGGTGAAGCAGAAAATCGATGCCATCTGGGATGAGTTGAATATCCTCGGTTGAGGCGAAAATGGCCCGTTTGCTGCAAAAATGGATGAGATCCGCAGCGATTTGGGTATCCTCGACCAATGGGACCAGCTGTGCTGGTCATCACCTGACAGTGAAACAATGAGCGAAGCGGGTCGAGCGAGCCCGCCACAAGGACAAGAATGCAACGTATCAAATGCCGCGTAGAGGAACTGCGCGAATATGTCGACACCATCTGGCATGTGGCCCTGACGCCACAGCAAGAGGTCAGCTTCAAGCCGGGCCAGTATCTGCTGGTGGTGATGAGTGATTCGGACAAGCGTCCCTTCTCCATCGCCAACTCGCCGACCCGCCCGGGCGTGCTGGAGCTGCAGATCGGTGCGACTCCCGAGAACGCCTATGCCGGTCAGGTGCTGGCCCGCATGCGCGAACAGGGGGAGATCGAGGTCGAGCTGCCCGCCGGCAAGGCTTTCCTGCGCAACGAATCCCCCCGCCCGCTGATCCTGATGGCTGGCGGCACCGGTTTCTCCTATGCCAAATCGATTCTGGAATACCTGATCGACAGCGGCAGCAAGCGTCCGGTCTTCTTCTACTGGGGCGTGCGTCAGGCGCACTGGCTCTACGAGCTGGAGCAGATGCAGCAGTGGGAGCGCGACTACGCGCCGCTCACCTTCATCCCGGTGGTACAGGAGCCGGAGAGTGACTGGAGTGGCCGTACTGGTCTGGTGCACAAGGCGATCATGGATGACTTCGTCAGCCTCCATGAGTACGACATCTATGTCGCCGGTCGCTTCGAGATGGCGGGAGCCGCCCGCGAGGAGTTCAAGATCCTCGGTGCCGAGCCGGAACGCATCTTCGGCGATGCCTACGAGTTCATCTGACAACCCGTTTGTGCTGCCAAAACCCCCGGTCAAGCCGGGGGTTTTGCTATGGTAGCGCGACCAGATCGGGATATTGTGGAGTTCGTCATTCAAGTCCATTTTTTTTCGCAATTTCAGGTATGAATGGCTACTAATTCCCTGCAGCTGGTGGCATCTTTGTGCGTGATTGTCGGCGGCAGGATAAGGATATCCCGGGATGGGGCGAGGAGGCGCTGTGTTAAGCGAAGAGGGAAGATCATCGACAGAAGATGCAAGGGGAGAGCAGGGCTCTGCGGAGCCATCGGCGACCCTGATCTCCTCTTCCCGTATTGGTGAACTGACCCGGCTGCAGGCAGAAATTGCCGCCCTGAAGCATGAAAACAGCCTGCTGCAGGAGAAACTCAATGCCGCCCTCGATGGTACCGGCATCTGCCTCTGGCAGGGGATTATTCCGACCGGCGAACTGCGGGTGTTCAACCTGCAGAACTTTCAGGCCGGTGACATGGCCCCCCATTTCGACCAATGGAGCGCCAAGCTCCACCCTGAGGATCGCGCCCATGCCATGGGCTGCTATTTTGATCATCTTGAGGGAAAAACCCCCTTCTACGAAGTCGAATACCGCACCATCAACCCGCAAGGGGAGGTCACCTGGCTCTGGGATCGGGGGCGGGTGGTCGATCGGGGTGTCGATGGCAAGCCACTGCGGATCATGGGTTCCCATATCGACATCACCCAGCGCAAAGCCTATGAGCAGAGGCTGGCCGAGCGGGCCAACAGTGATGCCCTGACCGGTCTGCTCAACCGGCAGGGGTTTGGCAAGGCGTTTGCTCAGCAGCAACACGATGGAGCAGGAGCGCTGCTCTTTATCGATCTGGACGATTTCAAGGGGATCAATGACCAGCTAGGCCATGCCTGTGGCGATCAGGTTCTGCAGCAGATGGCGGAGTGGTTGCGTCTCATCATGCCGGGTTCGGCCCTGTGCGGTCGCTACGGTGGCGACGAATTTGTGGTGCACCTCAGCCGGGAGGTCTCAAGCCATACTCTGGCCGAGCTGGCTGATGCCCTGATTGGCCGGATGCAAAGCTATGTGCCCAGACCCGGTTGTTCGCAACGGGTCGGGCTCAGTATCGGCATCGCTTTGTGGGAGGGGGCATCGCTGTCGTTTCGTCAGGCGCTGGAGGTGGCCGATCAGGCGATGTATGAGGCGAAGGCGCGCGGCAAACGGGCCTGGCATTTGCTGCGGGTGTGACGACAACCCGAGCCCAGTAAAGCGGAAACCCCAGCCATGCTGGGGTTTCCGTTATTCGCCTTTGGCGCCGAGCTGCTCTTCGAGTTGAGCCAGCTTGCTTTCGAGGGCGGCCAGTTTTTCCCGGGTACGCAGCAGAACCTTGGTCTGCACGTCGAACTCTTCACGGCTTACCAGATCCAGCTTGTTGAGCTGTGCCTGCAACACCTGACGGATCTTCTTCTCGGCCTCTTCGCCCATGCTGCGGATGCCGGGCGGCAGGGAGTTGTGTACCTGTTTGGCGATCTCTTCCAGTTTCTTCGGGTCGATCATGATGTCCTCCTTAAGCGTTGGTGGACATTCTACCGACAATTCCCATATTTTGCCGAGATCGCGGCAGCTTTTTACCATTGAGCCAGCGAACTTCGTAAGTGGCCAACAGCTCCCTGCTCAAGCAGTAACTGCGCAGACCATAAAAAAACGCCGCCCTTCGGGGCGGCGTTCTCATTTCTGCAGCAGCTGAAAAATCAGGTCGGCTGGTGGTTGCGATCCAGCCAGCCTTGCAGCAGGCCGACCAGCAGTCCGGTCAGATGAGCGATATTGGCAGTGCTGGTGCCGAGCATGTCGAAGAAGCCGAGCACCATCCAGAACAGCATAAAGCCCATCAGCGCCGGTGGCAGAGTCAGGCCACAGGCCGGTTGCAGCTTGCTGCGCAGCCAGCAGTAGCCGAGCAGGGCATAGACCACGCCGGAGAGGCCGCCAAACAGCGGGCCGCTGGCGAAGAACTCGGCGATATTGGGCAGGGCGGCGCCCACCAGCAGCAGGATCAGCAGCTTGCCGCTGCCAAGACGCTGCTCGATCTGGCCACCGAGATACCACCACCAGAGCAAGTTGAACACCAGATGGAGCACCGAAAAGTGGATGAAAGCCGGGGTAAAGTAGCGCCACGCCTGCCAGTCGGTGAACTGGGCCAGGGTCGGGTGGAACGCCAGTTCGTCGTAGATGGGCAGGCCGATGGCATCGATCCCGTAGATGGCGAGACAGGCGATGATGACCACCAGCGTCAGTGGTCCCGCCTGATGGAGGAAATCGGTGACGGGATCCGTCATCCCCTTGCTGTAGTCGATGCGGGCATCAGCCCGGCCGGACTGCCAGGAGGCCTCCATATAGCGGGGGTGGTTCGGCTCGGCGAGGAAGCGTTTCACCTCCAGCTGGGCCTGAGCCAGACGCTGCTCGTCAGCCAGCCAGATGGTGACCCCCAGCTCGGACTGGGTCAGCTCGCAGGAGATGCCCAGCGTCGCCAGATAGTCCACCAGCGCCTGCGCCATGCGGGCGTTGTCGAGCACCAGCAGCTGGATCATGCTTCGCCTGCCTCGATGGGAAACTCCCGGCGCCACGCCTCGAAGCCGCCATCCAGACTGTAGACCTCGTCGTACCCCTGTTGCAGCAGGTACTGGGCAGCGCCCTGACTGCTGTTGCCGTGATAGCACATCACGATGACCGGGGTGTCGAACTCCACCTCGTTCATAAAGCGCACCAGGGTGCCGTTGGTGAGGTGGAAGGCGCCGACCGCGTGGGCCGCTTCAAATGATTGCGGGTCGCGAATATCCACCAGACGGGCTTCACCCGCGCTCAGTTTCTGGTGGGCATCATGGGCACTGATATGGGCAAACTGGTCCATCTGGATGTCCTGAGAATAGGTTGATTGCGGGTCAGTGTACCGCAAGCCGTGGCGCAAACTAACCCCACAAAAGATAAGGGAGCCTGTGGCTCCCTTGTCGATATGGCATGCGGCTCAGTGGGTTAACCGCCGAGATAAGCCTGCCGCACCGCCGGGTTGGCGAGCAGTGCCGCTCCCGTGTCCTGCAGCACCACGCGGCCGTTCTCCAGCACATAGCCGCGGTCGGCCAGCTTGAGTGCCTGGTTGGCGTTCTGCTCCACCAGAAAGATGGTCATCCCCTTCTGGCGCAGCTGCTCTATGGTGTCGAAGATCTGCTGGATGACGATGGGGGCCAGCCCCAGCGAGGGCTCGTCCAGCAGCAGCAGGCGCGGCTTGCTCATCAGGGCGCGGCCGATGGCCAGCATCTGCTGCTCGCCGCCGGACATGGTGCCGGCGCGCTGCTCCAGTCGCTCATGCAGGCGCGGGAACAGGGTAAACACCTGATCCAGCAGGCCATGCTGCTCGGCCTTGTCGACGAAGAAGGCGCCCATCAGCAGGTTCTCTTCCACCGTCAAGCGGGCAAAGATGCGGCGCCCCTCCGGCACCACGGCGATATCCTTGCGCATGATGCGGGCGGTGGAGAGCGAGTCTATCTGCTCCCCCTCGAACCAGATGGAGCCGCTGCTGGGCTTGGGTTCGCCACAGAGGGTCATCAACAGGGTGGTCTTGCCAGCGCCGTTGGCGCCGATCAGGGTGACGATTTCTCCCTCTTTCACCTCGACGCTGACATCGTGCAATGCCTGAATTTTGCCGTAGTGGGTCGATACGTTGCGAAGTTCTAACATCTTGTGTTCCTTACGACTCGCCCAGATAGGCCTTGATCACTGCCGGATTGTTGCGGATTTCGTTCGGCTTGCCATGGGCCAGCGGGGTGCCCTGACTGACCACGAAGATGCGGTTGGAGATGCCCATCACCAGCTTCATATCGTGCTCGATCAGCAGCACCGAGACCCCGAATTCATCCCGCAGGCTCATGATGAGCTCATCCAGCTCGTCGGTCTCCTTCGGGTTGAGGCCGGCAGCCGGTTCATCCAGCATCAGCAGCTCGGGGCGGGTCGCCATGCAGCGGGCGATCTCGAGCCGGCGCTGCTGACCGTAGGCCAGGTTGCCGGCGGCGCGGTTGGAGAGATCCTTGAGCCCCACCTTATCCAGCCAGAAGGCGGCCTGCTCCAGCCCCTCCTCTTCAGCACGGCGGAACGAGGGGGTCTTGAACAGCCCGGCCAGAAAGCCGGTGTTGAGGTGCCTGTGCTGGGCAACCAGCAGGTTCTCCACCGCCGTCATCTCCTTGAACAGCCGGACGTGCTGGAAGGTACGCACGATTCCCTTGCGGGCGATGAGGTGACCGGGTAACCCCTGGATCTCCTCACCCTTGTAGCGGATGGTGCCGCCGCTCGGGCGATAGAAGCCAGTCAGGCAGTTGAAGATGGTGGTCTTGCCTGCGCCGTTGGGGCCGATGATGGAGATCACCTCACCCTTGTCGATATCCAGCTTGACCCCGTTGACTGCCAGCAGCCCCCCGAAGCGCATCGACAGATCAGAGACTTCCATTAACTTCTGATGAGTACTCATTTCTTCAACTCCAGATGCGGACGGGTCATCGGCAGCAAGCCCTGTGGCCGCCAGATCATCATGAACACCATCAAGAGGCCGAACATCAGCATGCGGTACTCGTTGAACTCGCGGGCCAGCTCGGGCAGTACAGTCATCACGATGGCAGCCAGCACCACCCCGATTTGCGAGCCCATACCGCCCAGCACCACGATGGCGAGCACGATGGCCGACTCGATAAAGACGAAGGATTCCGGGCTGATAAAGCCCTGCCGCGAGGCGAAAAAGCTTCCTGCGAAACCGGCAAAGGTAGCGCCGATGGTGAAGGCGGTAAGCTTGATGATGGTCGGGTTGAGCCCCAGCGATTTGCAGGCGATCTCGTCCTCCCGCAGTGCTTCCCAGGCTCGGCCCAGCGGCATCCGCAGCAGGCGGTTGATGACGAACAGGGTCGCCACCACCAGCACCAGCGCCATCAGGTAGAGGAAGATCACCTTGTGGTTGGCGTTGTAGGTAATGCCGAAGAAGTTGTGGAAGGTATCAAAGCCGCCATCCTTGACGGTGCGGTTGAACTCCAGACCCCCCAGCGTCGGCTTGGGAATGCCGGAGATGCCGTTGGGGCCGCCGGTCAGGCTGGTCATGTTGTTGAGCAGGATGCGGATGATCTCGCCAAAGCCGAGGGTGACGATGGCCAGATAGTCCCCCCTCAGCCGCAGCACCGGGAAGCCGAGCAGGAAGCCGAACAGGGCCGCCAGACCACCGGCGATAGGCAGACACTCCCAGAAGCTCAGCCCGAAGTAGTTGTTGAGCAGGGCGTAGCTGTAGGCGCCGACCGCGTAGAAGCCGACATAGCCGAGATCGAGCAGACCGGCGAGGCCGACCACTACGTTCAGACCCAGCCCCAGCATGATGTAAATCAGGGTGAGAGTCGCCAGATCGATGGCACCGCGAGAGGCCATAAAGGGCCAGCTCACCGCAAACAGCAGCACCAGAATGGCGGTGAGGTTATAGAGCTTTGGCGCCTCTTCCGGGCTCGGCAGCACCAGCTTGTTGAAGCCGACCGAGAAGCCGCTGATGGAGGCCTGAAACAGCTTGGCAATCTGGCCGCGCAGCATCTGGAACCAGAATACGAGGGTGGCGCCGCCCAGCAGCCAGGCCAGCGACACATCAAGGCGGCTCACTACCAGCAGGCGGGAGCCATCGGTCTCCAGCTTGAAGCCGAGCAGCCAGAAGGAGAGCACCAGCAGCACCAGGCTGGCGATGCAGGCATGGATGAATTGGCGTTTCATCATACTTTCTCCACTTCCGGGCGGCCCAGAATGCCGGTCGGCATAAAGAGCAGCACAAAGATGAGCAGGGCGAACGCCATCACATCCTTGTATTCGGTGCTGAGGTAGCCGGCGGTGAGCGCTTCCACCACGCCGAGCAGCAGACCGCCCAGCACTGCGCCGGGAATGCTGCCGATACCGCCCAGTACCGCGGCGGTGAAGGCTTTCAGCCCTGCCATAAAGCCGAGATAGGGGTTGATGACGCCGTAATACATGCCGAGCAGTACCCCGGCGACGGCTGCCAGCGCGGCTCCCAGCACGAAGGTGATGGAGATGACCACGTGGGTGTCGATGCCCAGCAGGTTGGCCATCTTGATATCTTCCGAACAGGCGCGGCAGGCGCGGCCCATGCGGGAGCGGCCGATGAACTGGGTCAGCGCCAGCATGGTGACGAAAGTGATCACGAAGATGATGAGCTGCATATAGGAGAGGCTGGCCTGAAAGCCGTCAGCCTCGCCCAGAGTCCAGCCGCCGGAGATGAGGCTGGGCATGGCGATATCCCGCGAGCCCTGCGCCATTCGCATCATGTTCTGCAGGAAGATCGACATGCCGATGGCGGAGATGAGGGGGATCAACCGGTTACCGCCACGCAGCGGCCGGTAGGCGACCCGCTCTATGGTCCAGCCATAGGTGCCGGTGATGACGATGCTGACTAGAAATGCGCCGCCCAGCAGCAAAACGGTGCTGTCGATGCCCATCATCATGAGCCCCGCCATCACCATGAAAGCGACATAGGAGCCGATCATGTAAACCTCGCCGTGGGCGAAGTTGATCATGCCGATGATGCCATAGACCATGGTGTAGCCGATGGCGATCAACGCATAGGTGCTGCCTATGGTTAATCCGTTCAGCAACTGCTGAACGAGATAAAGGAGGTGTTCGGACATACTGCGTTCCCTGTACTTGCCCGCAAAGAGAGGAGGGGGCGAGTCGGCTCGCCCCCGATCGGCAGATTATTTGAGTTGGGTAGAGGTACCGTCAGCGTGCCACTGGAACACACCGAATTCGAAGCCTTTCAGGTCGCCGTTCGGTGCCCAATTGAGCTGGCCCATCACGGTATCGACCGGAGCTGCCTTGATGGCGGCAGCAACGGCAGCCGGATCATCTTCACCCGCCTTGGCGATACCGGCAGCCAGGGTTTGCACCGCGGCATAGGTAGTCCAGACGAACGGGCCGGAGGAGTCCTGACCCTTGGCCTTGAACGCCGCAACCAGCGGGGCGTTGGCCGGTACCAGATCATACTTGTTCGGCAGGGTTACCAGCAGACCTTCGGAAGCCGGGCCACCGATGGCGGAGATGTCCTTGTTGCCCACCCCTTCCGGGCCCATGAACTTGGCCTTCAGACCCTTCTCGCCAGCCTGACGCAGGATCAGCCCCAGCTCCGGGTGATAGCCGCCGTAGTAGACGAAATCGACGTTCTCTTTCTGCAGCTTGGCGATCAGGGCGGAGAAGTCTTTGTCACCGGCAGTGATGCCTTCAAACGCCACCACCTTGACACCGGCTTTGTCCAGCGCCGCTTTCACGCTGGAGGCGATGCCTTCGCCATACTGCTTCTTGTCGTGGATAACGGCGACGCGCTTGGGTTTGACCTGCTCGATGATGTATTTGGCGGCAGTCGGCCCCTGATCGCTATCCAGACCAATGGTGCGCAGGGTCAGCTGGTAACCACGCTCGGTGATCTTGGGGTTGGTAGAGGCGGGGGTGATCATCAGGATCCCCTCGTCTTCATAGATGTCGGAGGCGGGCAGGGTGTTGTCGGAGCAGAGGTGGCCGACCACGAATTTAACGCCGTCGTTCACCACCTTGTTGGCGACCGCGACGGCCTGCTTGGGATCACAGGCATCGTCATAGACGATCGCTTCGATCTGTTTGCCCTTGATGCCGCCTGCCTTGTTGATCTGCTCGACCGCCATCTTGCCGCCGGTGAACTGCATGTCACCGTACTGGGCGACCGGACCGGTGACCGGGCCGGCGATGCCGATCTTGATGGTATCGGTGGCATGGGCCATGGAAACTGATCCAAACAGAGCCAAAGAAACCGCTGCCTTTACTGCCATTCTTCCAAAATTATTCATTGATTCATCCTTTAATCAGTGGATTGTTTCATTCCTGTGTGCCTTTCCGGATCCAGGTCCTGCATGTCCGGCAGTAGATAAGGTTCTATCATTCCTCGCGGGGCAATAACAAGATGTTAAAGATACTAACCAGAGGGGGGCGTGAGCGGGTATTTTGAAATAAATGACCTGTTTTAAAATGGTATTCAGAGTTTAATTTTGAAAGTTGATGTTAACATCTCGATAACCAGAGGCGGTCTGGATAAACGCCAGAGGATTAATCTGACGATATTTTACCCTGATGCTGCTCCCATTTTGACCACAATCCGTTTGCGCAAACAAAAATGAGCGCCTAAATTAGCCAGCATTGACAATTCCGTGGCAGAGCTCGTTAAAACCAAGCCTTTATTCGGGAAATCTGCTAATGTTCCGCCTTTGAAAGTCAGGAGACAGAGATGGCAACAATCAAGGATGTCGCCTCCCGTGCAGGCGTATCCATCTCCACCGTCTCACATGTGCTCAACCACACTCGCCGGGTCAGCGAAGACGCGACCCAGAAAGTGATTGAGGCGGTGGCAGAACTCAACTACGCGCCCAACTCGGTAGCGCGCAGTCTTAAAATAAATTCGACTAAAACCATCGGCATGCTGGTCACCACCAGCGTGAACCCCTTCTTTGCGGAAGTGGTGCAAGGGGTAGAAGCTTACTGCTTCGAGCAGGGCTACAGCCTGATCCTCTGCAACACCGAAAACCAGCCGCCCCGTCAGCAGCACTATCTGCGCATGCTGATGGAGAAGCGGGTGGACGGCCTGTTGGTGCTTGGTACCGACATCGACGCTCAGCTGCGCGACATGCTGCGCATCCACAAGAACGTGCCGCAAGTGGTGCTGGATTGGGGAACCGAGTGCGATTTCGCCAACGTTATCAATGACAACGCCCGTACCGGTGCGCGCATGGCCATGCGCTATCTGATGGAGCAGGGCCACCGCGACATCGTCTGCATCACAGGTCAGCTCTCCAAGCCGACCACCCAGCAGCGACTGGACGGGGTGCGCGATGCGCTGGGCGAACACGGTCTGACCCTGAAAGAGGAGCAGATCTTTGAAGGGGATTACGAGAGCCAGAGCGGTTTCGATGCCATGCAGCGCATCCTGACCCTGCAGCCTCGCCCGACCGCGGTCTTCGCCTTCGACGATCCCATGGCGATCGGCGCCATCTGCGCTGCCTGGGAGGCCGGGATCAAGGTGCCGGACGATATCTCCATCATCGGCTACGACGATGTGGAGATGGCGCGCTTCTCCAGCCCGCCGCTGACCACCATCCGCCATCCGAAGGCCGAACTGGGCCAGCTGGCGGTGAAGCATCTGGTCAGCCGGATCCGCAACAAGGAGCTGGAAGTGGAGTCGATGACGGTACAGCCGGAGCTGATCGTCCGTCGCTCGGTCAAGCCGCTGCGCTGATCCTGCCCTGTTTGCAACGAGAAACCCCCTCCATCGCGAGGGGGTTTCTGTTTTTACGAGCCAGCAAGGCAACGGCGTGTCAGCTCTGTTTTAGCCGGTAGACGGGCTCTTCATGCAGGCAGCCTGATTGCGTGAGCGCTTATTCCAACGGACACCCTCGGGTGTCCGTTTTGTTTTGGCGTCAAGCTGGCTGCGGGCCGGGGAGACTTACTGGATAGAGACCGACAGGGTATGGGGCACCTGCTCGCCACGGCGGGCTGTGGCGCGCATCTGATAGACCTGGATCAGATACTTGCCCGAGGCAGGCAGCTTGCCCTGCCACTGCTCGCCGACTGCGCCCGAGCTGAGCGCTTCGGCCTGACCGGGCACGGCGCCGGGGGCAAAGACGTTGAAGTTGGCATTGCTGCTGCCGGAGATGCCGACCGTCATGGTCTGGCCCGCTTTGGCGACCAGCGTGTAGTTGATGGTGTCATAGCCTGCGAAGGTGCCCTTGATCTGGGCACTGTGGGCACCCTTGGCGAACTGCACCGGCACGGTCGTCACCTTGTCGGCCGCCTGAGCACCGGTTGCCATGGCCAGAGTCAGCAAGGCGACCATTATGGATCTCTTCATATCTCAACCCCCTGTTTATTAACTTCATAATCAACAAAGCCTGCGGTTTCACGCCGGTAGCTTACCAGACGCGGCGTCATGACCCGGCAGCATCACCCAGTGTGGTCGTTTATGGCCAACGGGGCGCTATCTTTATGCGGCCAGCTATCCCATGGAGGCAAACGGATATGTGATCCGGGCCGTGCTCCTGATACCGGCCGATCCGCAAAGAGGTCGTTTGGCCGCTAAGATGAGGTGAAGAGGAAAAATGGGAAATTAACCCTCTAAACTCAACACTGACACCGAACATGGACATGGACTCAAACTGACGAGGACGTTGTATGTTGTATCGCTGGCTTGCCCTCTACTCCCTTCGAACCTTCACCCTGTGGTGCGTTGCCCTGATAGTACTCACCCTGTTTGCGACCAGCGTGCTGGATCAGCGCTTGAGCCGACAGCTGGCCGCCATGGATGAAGAGACCGCCCACCTCAATAGCTCCCAGAACCTGTTGCAGGAGCTGCGCTACCACACCACCCAGATCCAGCAGTTTCTGACCGATGCCTCCCTGACCGGTGATGACGGCTCGATGTCCGAGGCTCGCAGCCACTCTGACGCTGCGCAGGCTCTGTTGCCTTCACTGATGGAGGACAAGCTTGATCTGCAGCAATTGCTACAACAGCAGATGGCGGTGGGCCAGCAGATGGTTACCGCCTATCAGCAGCAGGGGGCCGAGGCGGGCAACCGGGTGATGAAAGCTGATGGTAGTGGCTTTGATGCAGTTTCCGCCTCCATCGCCGAACAGGTTGGCGGGGCGTTGCAGCGCCATGGGCAGGAGCTGGCCGCCAATCGCGCATCCAACCTCGCGCTGCAAGATAGTTTCGAAACCCAGATGGTGGCACTGCGTCTGCTCACCTGCCTGCTGGTGCTCGCCATTCTGGGCGTTCTGCTGCTCAAGGTATTGGTGCCGCTCAAGCAGCTGGATCGCAATCTCGAGAACCTGGCCCACGGCAGCAAGAACCTCACCTTTCGCCTGCCGGTGGTGGGAAAGGACGAGTTCGCCCGACTGGCGGTGACGTTTAACGACTTTATCGGCGATGTGGACCACATCATTGCCACCGTGCTGGGGGTGGCGGAGCAGAACAACCGCAAGAGTGGGGGCCTCAAGGAGCAGACTGACCGCACCCGGCAGGGGATGGTACAGGTGCAGACCAATACCGACATGCTGGCCACTGCCATCAACGAGATGGTCAGCACGGTGCAGGAGATCGCCCGCAACACCGAAGAGGCGCGGCTGGAGACCGAGCAGACCCAGCGCGAGGCGCTTACCGGGCAGGGCCGGGTCGAAGAGGCGATGAGCATGATCCGCAAGGTGGCCAGCGGCATGGAGCAGGCGGCTGGCACCATCAACCGGCTGGAGCAGGAGAGCAACCAGATCGGCGAGATCGTCAACGCCATCCGCGCCATCTCCGAGCAGACCAACCTGCTGGCCCTCAACGCCGCCATCGAAGCGGCCCGCGCCGGGGAGCAGGGGCGCGGCTTTGCGGTAGTGGCCGACGAGGTGCGCACCCTGGCGAGCCGTACCCAGAACGCCACCGTCGAGATCCAGCAGAAGATTGAGCAGTTGCAGCGACGCACCAGCGAAGCAGTCAGCACCATGCACGAGACCACCCGTCAGAGCGAACAGGCGGTGGTGCAGGCGGGTGAAGCGGGGCAGACCCTGCATGCCATCGTTTCGGCGGTCGAACGCATTACCGGGCTCAACACCCAGATTGCCACCGCCGCCGAGCAACAGTCACAGGTGGCGGAAGAGACCAACCGCAGTGTGGTGGAGGTGGCCGATATCGCCCACCAGACGCTGGGGCTTACCCTGCAAAGTGCCCGCAGCGCCAAGGAGGTGGGCTTTGGCAGTGAAGAGATCCGCCTGCTCGGTAGCCAGTTCAAGGTCAGCCATCGCGTCGAGCAAGCCAATAACGAGGATATCGTTCACTGGAGCGAGGCCTTCAGCGTGCAGGTGGCCGAGGTTGACCGGCAGCATATCGGCCTGTTCGATGCCATGAACCAGCTCTACCACGCCATTCAGGATGGCAGTGGTGGCGATCAGGTCAAACAGCGGCTCGACCGGCTGGTGGGGCTGGCCAAACAGCACTTGCTGGACGAGGAGAAGCTGATGGAGCGGGCCGGATACAGCCAGCTCAGCGCCCACAAGGGGGTGCACGTCAAACTGCTGCAGGATCTGGATCGCCATCTGGCCAGCTTTGCCCGTGGCGAGCCTGATGCCGACTTGCACGTCGTCATGTTCCTCAAGAGCTGGCTGATCGACCATATCTTCCGGGTCGACAAACAGTACGTCCCCGAGCTGCATGCGGCCGGGATCCACTGATCCCGCCGCTTGTCCAACAACCAAACGAATCGAGGCGCACATGGCGCCTCGATTCATATCGCTTACCCCTGAAAGCAAAGCAGGAATAGCGCTAGCCGCTTACAGGCTGGCGAAATCCACCTCGGGCAGGGTTTCGAAGCCGGGGCGGGCAAACAGATAGCCCTGCATCAGGCTGACACCCATCTCCCGCAGGCAGGCCATCTCTTCGCGGGTTTCGACCCCCTCCGCCAGCGGGGTGATCTGCAACTCGGCAAACAGGGCCAGACAGTGGCGCACTATGGCTTGCCGGATCGGGTCATGGTCGATGCCGCGCAGCAGGTGCATATCGAGCTTGACGATGTTGGGGCGAAAATCGGCCAGCAGGCTCAGGCCCGAATAACCGGCGCCAAAGTCATCGATCGCCGTCTTGAAGCCGAGCGCCTGATAGTGATCGACGATGCCGCGAATATGGCGGTTATCCAGCACCTGCTCCACCTCGGTGAACTCGAACATGATCTGCTCGATGGGAAAGAGATGCTCGCGGGCCGCCTGCAGGGTGGTGCGGATGCAGCGCTCCGGGCGGTAGACCGCATTGGGCAGAAAGTTGATGCTCAGCATCCCTCGCATATCGAGGCGGGCGGCCAGCGCGATGGCCTTGATCCGGCACAACTGGTCGAAGCGGTAGCGATTGCCGTCGTTGACCCGGGCAATCACGCTCTGCGCCGGCTCGTTGTTGAGCCCCCGCACCAGCGCCTCGTAGCCGAAGATGGTGCGCTTGCGGCAATCGACGATGGGCTGAAAGGCCATGGTGAAGTCGAAGTCGAGATCTGCTTTCTCCTGACACAGCTGGCAGATGGCGGGTGAAGGGGCGGCAGGTATATCCATGACTCTCCTCTTGGGGCGTGGCGGCGCTGGGGACTGACTCAAATGATAACAGCTTGGCTCCGCCAGCACGGTAATTCCCGGTAATACGCAGCCACTCCCCCTGAGGTACCAAACGTTACCCCGTTTTCTGCAAGATATGCGGCAAGGGCGGATGAGGGGTGTTCCGCTTGTTTACCAGAGATCGGGCGATGCCCTGCAGGCACCCGTTAGCGCCGCTGGTGGCCGCCAACTCAACCAAGGTAGTCGGTATAAACGTAATTTATGGATTTTGGAATAATGACCCAATTTTTACTTATGCATGTTTGCAATGTGCCCTGATGCCGCAACTTGGCCCGCTCACTGCCCGCAAGGGGCAATAGCCGATCTTGATCAACCGGCATAGAGCGCCAGCCACCGCCCTGTAGATTCGATTAGCGCAGCGTAATCGGACAAATGAGAGGATTTAGTTGCGGTTGTTGCCGTGCAACAGAGGCGGCCAACCGGAGGGGAGAATTTGGTTGGTTATGATGGCGGGAGAATCCATATACGCGAACGTCCGATTACGCCTGACGGCTAATCGAACCTACGAGTTGCCCCTTCTCCCCTTGCGGGAGAAGGGTTGGGGATGAGGGGGCGTAATGCCAACCCAAGGTCAATATTGGGCTTCTCGATGTTCGGCACCGACCGGCATGCTCCGCAAGCCACCGCTTTCTGTAGGTTCGATTAGCGCAGCGTAATCGGACGAACGAGAGGCTTTGATTGAGGTTGTTGCCATGAAACAGGGTGGCCTGACGGAAGGGGAAGTTCGGCTGGACGTTATGGCGGGAGAGTCCATTTACGCGATCGTCCGATTACGCCTAACGGCTAATCGAACCTACAGATTCTTATCATCTAATCAAACAACGAGTGTCAATAACCAATCATAAAAGAGTTAACTTTATGATAAAACAGATTATTCTGTTGTCAGACGAATGGACTTAATATTCAGCGTGTAATATAGGAAGGTGATTGTTGTGACAGAAACAAAAGCACCATTTTCAGCTAGAAATCGTGGGACATATCAACATTTAGATAATTCTTTTCCCGATAGTGCCAAGGTAGCTGTTCTTCATATGCTTTACGATCTGGAAGAGAAAGGATATATACCAAGCTGGCCAACTATAGCTAGGGAGTTGCAAAGGATATCTAAATAACTGATCCCAATAGTGCTACACCTTCGCTGTGCCATAGCCATTCCCCGGGAAAGGAGACACGGTATCCATGAAGTGTTTCACTC
>NZ_CAWNWX010000091.1:0-49006 GCF_963878195.1 Aeromonas sp. HMWF016 | reverse complement strand
GAGTGAAACACTTCATGGATACCGTGTCTCCTTTCCCGGGGAATGGCTATGGCACAGCGAAGGTGTAGCACTATTGGGATCAGTTATTTAGACAAGGGGGAGCGTTGGAGTGGGGAAGTAAAAAGAGACAAGAAAATGGGAGAAATCTACAAGGCCCCACCCGCTTTCACGAGGTGGGGCATGTTGATTATCGGGTCAAGTTATCGCTGCCGCCGATGGCACGATAGATTTTCGCTGTAGTGTTGAGCTGTTCCTTCTGCTGAGCCAGCAGGCTCTGCTCGGCATCCCACAGGCGGTTCTGCTCGTCGAGCCAAGCCTGAACACCGGTAGCCCCTGCTTCAAAGCGCGCCTTGGCCAATCGCTCCGACTCTCTGGCATACCCGAGTTGCTCCTGCAGGTAGCTGAGTCGCTGCTGGCCATAGCTGCGTGCTGCCAGATTGTCTTCCACCTCGACCAGCGCGGTATAGAGCTGCTTGCGAAACTCGGTTTCGGCAATCTGGTAATCCACTTGTGAACTCGCAATGGCAAGGCGGGTATGGTTGTACTCAAGGAAGGGGAGGGCAAGGGTCGCCCCCAGAGAGCCGACCGGATTTTGCAGCACCTGCGCCAGTCTGTCCGAGGTTGTGCTGGCACTGCCGGTCAGGGTGAGGCTCGGATAAAAACCGGTGCGGATCTCATCCCCTCTGGCCAGGGTTTTGCGCAGCCGCAGCTCCGCCGCTTTCACATCGGGGCGACGGGCCAGCAGATCAGCTGGAATGCCGACCGCCAGTTCAGGAATGGGTTGGGTTGTCAGCGAAGTCGGTGCATACTCCAGCTGTCCGTGGTTGCGGCCAAGCAGCAGGCGCAAGGCATTACGGGCCTGCTCCTGCTGCGCCTTGAGAGAGGCGAGCTCAGCCTGTTTGCCCGCTTGCTGCTGGCGGGCCTGTGCCAGATCGAGTCGGGTGATGGCTCCGGCCTTGTATTTGGCCTGTGTCAGCTGCTCGGTGCGGGCCAGGTTGGCCAGCTGTTGCTCGCTCAAGGTAATGGCCGAGGCGAGATAGCCAAGCTGCCAATATTGCTCAAGGCTATTGCCGATAAGCAGCAGACGCGTGCTGGCCAGATCCTGCTCGCTGGCAGCAGCTTCCCAGCTCGCCTGATCTCTCGCCGATGCCAGCTTGCCCCACAGATCCACCTCATAGCTGAGGCCCAGCGATGGCCCCATACTGCTGGTTGATTTACCGCTCTTCAGATCCTTGTTGCTACTCGCGCCCAGGCTGCCATTGACCGAGGGGGTGAGATTGGTATCGGCCTGATCAGCACCCAGCCGGGCGCTCTTGAGCTTGAGGGCGGCAATGCGCATGTCCGGGTTGGCGGCCAGCACCGCTTCGACCAGCTGGTTGAGCTGCGGGTCGTGAAAGGCCTGCCACCAGGGGCCAGCCTGGATGGCAAGCTGTTCGCTGTTCGCCTGCTGCCAGACGGGAGCGATGGCGAGATCTTGCCGGTGATAGGTGCTCTGCTGGCTGCAGCCCCCAAGGGCGATGCAGAGAGCCAGCCAGGATAATTTGTGCATGTTATTCCCTCGCCAGTGCGACCACAGGGTCGAGTCTTGCTGCGTTGCGCGCTGGCAGATAACCAAACAGGATCCCGATGAGTGACGAGCAGCCAAAGGCCATCAGGATAGAGAAGAGCGAGAACTGCATCTTGATGCTGTCGACCAGCAGCGAGAAGAGCATGCCGATCCCGAGGGAGAGGCCAACCCCGCAAATCCCGCCGAGCAGGCTCACCATCACCGCTTCGATCAGGAATTGCTGCAATATATCGGACTGACGGGCACCGACCGCCATACGGATGCCGATCTCGCGGGTTCGCTCCACCACCGACACCAGCATGATGTTCATTACCCCGACGCCGCCGACGATCAGCGAGATCAGCGCGATGGCCGAGACCATCAGGGTCATGGTGGCGGTCGTTTTCTCCACTGACTTGATGATGCTGTCGCTGCTGAAGGTGAAGAAGTCCTTCACGCCGTGGCGTTTGGTCAACAGCTCGATTACTGCTTGCTCCGCCAGTGCCGGCTGTATGCCATCCTTGACCCGGATGGTGAGCTGGCTGAAGTGATGCTGCGAAATCAGGCGGCTCATCACCGCACTGTAGGGAAGCCAGACATTGACCGACTGGCTGGAGGGGCCAAAACCGGTCTCCTGAGAGACAACCCCGATGATGCGAACCGGCAGAGTGCCGACCATCACCACCTTGCCAACGGGATCATCCTTGCCAAGCAGGCTGCCAATGCTCTTCTTGTCCACCACGGCGACGGCGGCACGCTGTTGGATATCTTGCCATTCGAGCAAGCGTCCATTCACCAGCGTCATTCCTTTCACCTTGAAGTAGTCATTACTCACACCGGTCACGCTGCCACTGCTGGTCTTGTTGCGGTAACGCAGCTGGCCCGGGCTGGCAATCTCGGGACTGGCGCCGGCCAGATAGGGTTGCCCCTGCAGGGCATCGAGATCCCCCTGGTTGAGGGTCTGGATGCTCGCCATCTTTTCATCACCCCATCCCTTGCCTGGGAATATCTCGATAGTGTTGGTGCCCATCGCATTGATCTGGTCGATCACCTTGGTTCTCGCCCCTTGCCCCAGCGCTACCACGCTCACCACTGCGGCGATGCCGATGATGATACCGAGCATGGTGAGGAAGGTGCGCATCCGGTGGGCCAGCATGGCGTGAACCGCCATACGCCCCGCTTCCCGATAGCGATCCCAGTCATAACTGGCTCCTTCGCCAGCGGCTGGCGGCACGTTGAGAACCGGCTGGTTGGCAGCGACCTTGCGTCCGCTATCCTCCTGCACCCTGCCGTCTTTGAGGGTAATGATCCGGTCGGCGTGGCTGGCCACCTCCATGTCATGGGTCACCAGAATGATGGTGTGCCCCTGTTGATGGAGCTCTTTGAGGATCGCCATCACCTCCTTGCCGCTCTGGCTGTCCAGCGCGCCAGTCGGTTCGTCCGCCAGAATCACCTCGCCACCATTGGCCAGCGCCCGGGCAATACTGACCCGTTGCTGCTGGCCGCCGGAGAGTTGTCCCGGCGTATGGTGACTGCGCTCGGCGAGCCCGAGGCGACCGAGCAGCTGACGTGCCCGTGCTTGTCGGTCATGGCGGCTGGTACCGGCATAGATGGCCGGGATTTCGACGTTGGCGGCCGCATCGAGATGGGGCAGCAGGTGATAGCGCTGGAAGATAAAGCCGAAGTGGTGGCAACGCAGGCGGGCGAGCGCCAGCGCGTCGAGCGTTGCGGTATCCTCTCCCCGGAACAGATACTGGCCACCGCTTGGACGATCGAGACAGCCCAACAGGTTCATCAGGGTCGATTTGCCGGAGCCGGAGGCACCAACGATGGCGATCATCTCCCCGGCTTCGATAACGAGATCGAGGGGATGGAGGACGGTCACCTCCTGCTCGCCGCTCTGGTAGCGCCGCTCGATCCCTTTTAGCTGGATCAGGGGCTCACTCATAGCATGACCGCCACATCATCCTGAGCGGCAGGTGCGCCGTGATTGAGCTGAACCTGCTCTTTTTCGTCCAGACCGCTCACGACTTCGATCCTGATTTCATCTTTCATGCCGGTCTTGATATGACGGGTTTCGGTCGTCTCATCGTCCTTGAGCACGGTGACTTCATACTCATTGTCTCCCAGCGACTTGCCGAGGGCGGTTTGCGGCACAGTGAGTACCTGCTTGCGTTCGCCAAGCACTATGGTCACCTGTGCCGTCATGGCGACCCGCAGGGTGTGGTCGGGGTTGGGCACATCGAACAGGGCGTAGTAGTAGACGGCCGCATTGTTGGTTGTGGTACCGGTTGTAGCCTGATCGTTGATGTTAGTGGGCGCCAACTCCACGGCGCGAAGTTTCCCCTGATAGCGGGTGTCCGGATCGCCAATCAGGGTGAAATAGACCGGCATGCCCGCCTTCACCTTGGTGACATCCGCTTCGGAGATCTGCGCCTTGACCGTCATGGTATCGAGGTCGGCCAGCTTGAGCACGGTTGGAACCGTCTGGCTCGCTGCCAATGTCTGGCCCTGACGGGTGACAATGGTAATTACGGTGCCATCCATCGGCGCCAGGATCTTGGTGTAGCCGAGCTCGGTTTTGGCCCGTTCCACCTTGATGATGGCATTGTCGATGTTGGCCTGACTGCTTTGCAGGTCAGCCCGGGTGACGGCCAGCTGCGCTTCGGCGCTCTCCAGATCGGCGCGCGAACTCGCCTCCTGCTTGAACATCTGTGACTGGCGCTGCCATGCCAGCTGATACTGCTTGAGCTGAGCCTGCTTGATCTTGAGCTGGGCGCGGTTGCTTGCCAGCTCGGCCTCTGCAGTTTTCAGATTGTTCTGGGCGATGAGCGGATCGATCTCCGCCAGCAAATCCCCCTTCTTGACTCTATCTCCGGCCTCGACGGCAAGCTTGGTGACCTGGCCGGAAACCTGGGCGCCGACATCAACCTGTTCCACGGCTTGCAGCACGCCGCTGGCCAGCACGGTTTGGGCAATATCTTCCCGGGTAACCGGCGCTTTGAGGATTGCTTTGGGAGGATCGCTTGGCCATACCAGCCAGCCGATCAGTGCCAGCCCGAGCAGAGTGAAGATCGCCCGGGTTCTCAGCTTGGAGCTTATTTTCATTGAACACCTGAATGAAATCAGAACACGAAAGGGTTATAGGGCGACAATCGTGCAGCAAAGCCATGGCAAATAACAGCCGAAAATATGTAAGCAAAGTTATGGTGTTACCTGTCAATTGGGGGGCAAGTCGTGACTCGAGTGGTGGTGAAATAAAAAAGCCCCGCACAGAGGCGGGGCTTTGCTGAGGCTTGGTGATAGGCGTGTTTAGGCCTTGGCCAGCAACTCCATCACCCAGGGCAGACCCTGCTTCTTGCGGCTGACAAAGCCCGGGTGGTAGCTGGACTCTGCCGGTACTTTCGGGTGCTTGGTAAAGTAGATGCGGCTGGCGGCGGCGGTCAGGTCGGTCACCATCAGAACGAAGAAGTCGAGTCCTTCACCTTCAACACGGTGTGCCATCTCTTGCTGCAGAGAGTCGATCTGGTCGGCAAGCTGCTGTTCGCTGCCCACTTCAATCTGGCTCATGATGAAGTTCAGCCCTTCGGCCTTGAATGCCTTCTCATCCTGCTGCAGCAACTGCGCCGGAGTGAGGCCGCTCAGGTCGGTTTTCGCCATCAGCAGCTGTTGCCCAAACTCGGCCAGCGACACCTCGGCCAGCGGCGCAAGACGCTCGCAGGCGATCTTGTCCTGCTCGGTGGTGGTTGGCGAGGTGAGACAGAGGGTGTCGCTCATGATGGCACCCAGCATCAGGCGAGCCTGGCTGCGGGTCACGGTACCTTGCTGGCTCAGCAGATCAAAAGCGATGGTGCAGGTGCAGCCAACGGCACGGATCCAGGCATCCAGAGGAGACTGGGTGATCAGGGAGCCGAGGCGATGGTGATCCACCAGACCCAGCACATTGGCCTGGGATAGGGTAGCGGGGCCCTGCTCCAGATCACTGAAGTCGACCAGCCAGACATCTTTATCGGTCAGATCCTGAGTCAGCAGCTCGGGCTCGGCGACACCAGCCTGCTCCAGAATGAAGCGGGTCTCGGTACGCAGATCGCCGAGGCGCCATGGGGTGGCCTGACGGCCTTGTGTATTGAGCCAGTCAGCGATCACCAGAGCGCTGCAGATACTGTCACTGTCGGGATTCTTGTGGCCAAAAACGTGGATCATAGACAAAGCCTCACAATTGGATACCCATAAAGGGGGCAACACTATGCGAAATCCCCCTCGTCAAGGCAACCCGATCCCGGCAGATGTTGCTGCCTGCTTGGCCAAATCCACCATTTTATTGATCTGGGTCGGTGATCTCACCGCTCTGACAAATGGCTGGGGTGTATTTGCCCTGCTGACTCAGGATGCTTTTCCAGAGCCAGAGCCAGCCGGTGGTTATGTTGCCATCAGGCTGGCCAGGGAATTAATGGTGCAGTAGCTCGCGGGCATTGGCCAAGGTAATGTCGGTGATCTGATCCCCTCCCAGCAGGCGGGCCAGTTCGTTGAGCCGGGCGCTCTGATCGAGCGCATCCATCCGGGTTTCGGTGGTCTTGCCGTCGGTGTGCTTGCTCACCACCATGTGCTGGTGGCCATTGCCTGCCACCTGCGGCAAGTGAGTGACCACCATCACCTGAGTCGACTCGCCAAGCTGACGTAGCAGGCGACCTACCACGGCGGCAGTCGGGCCGCTGATCCCCACATCCACCTCATCGAAAATCAGGGTTGGAGTGGAGACCTTGCGAGCGCTGATCACTACGATGGCAAGGCTGATACGCGACAGTTCACCGCCCGAAGCTACCTTGCCAAGCGGCTGGATGGGCTGACCCGGGTTGGTGGTGACCATAAATTCGACCCGATCTATACCCAGCGGAGAGAGGCTGCTCTGGGCATCGGGGCGCACCTCGATGGCAAAGCGACCATCGGGCATCGCCAGTTCGTGCATACTGCTGGTCACCTTGGCGCCCAGCTCCTGGGCGTAACGCTGACGGCTCTGGCTCAGGGCCTCGGCGGCCTGAACAAAAGCCTGACGAGCCTCGGCCAGCTCATCTTCCATCCCCTCTAGCCGTTCCTCGTCTGAGTTGAGGCGGGCGAGATCAGAGGCCAGCTCCTGATGGTACTGGGCCAGATCTGCTGGTTTGACGTGGTGCTTGCGCGCCAGATTGATGGCTTTGGAGAGGCGAGTTTCCAGCTCGTTGAAACGTTCGGGATCCAGCTCCAGCCGATCCAGATAGCTACGCAGTTCGCTGTGGCTCTCCTGCACCCCGATCAGCGCTTCGTTCAGCATCTCCAGCACCGTGGTGAGTCGGCTGTCCATGCTGACCAGCCCCTCCGCCCGGTCGACGGCGGTCTGTAGCAGGCCGGCAATGGTGGTTTCTTCGTTGTCGTAGAGCAGATCGAGGCAGAAGCCGCACTCCTGCATTAACTCGGTGCCGTTGGCCAGACGCTGGTGCTCCTCTTCTATCTCTTCAAACTCACCTGGCTGCAGGGCAAATTCGTCCAGCTCCTGCACCTGATACTCGATGAGCTGGCGACGAGCCTCCCGCTGTTGCTGCTCGGCCTTGAGCCGGTTGAGCTCGTTTTGCAGCTGGCGCCACTGCTGATAGTGCTGGCGTACCTCGTCGAGCAGCAGATGGTGGCCTGCGTAGCCGTCGAGCAGGGCGAGCTGGTAGTCGGGTTTGAGCAGCATCTGATGGGCGTGCTGACCGTGGACGTTGACCAGCAGTTGGCCCAGGTTTTTGAGCTGGGTGAGAGGGACGGGCACGCCATTGATATAGCTGCGCGAACGCCCCTCGGCGGAGATGACTCGCCGCACGATGCACTCACCCTCGTTCTCCAGCTCGTTGGTGGCGAGCCAGGCGCGGGCGGCCGGGTTATTGTCGAGCAGGAAGCGGGCGCTGACCTCGCTTTTGTCGCTATCTGGGCGCACCATGCTGGCTTCGGCCCGCTCACCCAGACAGAGGCCGAGGGCGTCGATGGCGATGGATTTACCGGCGCCGGTTTCCCCTGTGATGCAGGTCATGCCCGGTTGCAGATCGAGTTCGAGAAACTTGACGATGGCGAAGTTGTTGACGGTCAGCTGGGTCAGCATGGTCTCATCCTGTATAGGTCAACATTACTGTGTATGCATCCAGTATATACTGGTCTTATATACAGTAAAGAGGGCTCCGTCATTTTTAACAGGGCATGCTACAGGATCTCAGGTGTTGGAGAGGGTAGAGGTAGTGGCAAGTGTTGAGGGGGAGATAGCAGAGAAGAGGGCACCATGCTGGTGCCCTCGCAAAGTGAGAGCGGGTTAAAAGAGCTTGCTGCCCCAGCCGAGCTTGTTGCGCAGCACGTGGAAGTAGCTGTAGTCGAGCGGATGAACTAGATGAAGCTGATGGTGGCTCTTCTTGATAAGGATCTCGTCCCCCGGGTGCACAGCCAGGGTCACCTGACCATCACAGCTGACCTGCATGGCATCGTCCTGATTATCCGGCGAGACCAGCAGCCGCACTTCACTGTCGGCATCGAGCACGATGGGGCGACTGCTCAGGGTATGCGGGAACATGGGCACCAGCGTGATGGCGTTGAGCTTGGGGGTGAGGATGGCGCCGCCAGCCGACAGGGAGTAGGCGGTTGAGCCGGTCGGCGTTGCGACAATGATGCCGTCCGAGCGCTGGCTATACATAAAGCTGCCATCGATATAAACCTCGAACTCGATCATGTGGGCGATCTTGCCCGGGTGCAGCACCGCTTCGTTGACCGCCAGATTGCTCGATTTGCGCTCGCCGTGGCGATAGACCGAGGCTTCCAGCAGGAAGCGGTGTTCGCTCTTGTAGTGGCCGGAGAGCACCTGCTCCAGCGGCAGCAGGTAATCCTGCGGCGAGAGATCGGTCAGAAAGCCGAGGTTGCCCCGGTTGACCCCGATCACCGCCACATCGAAGCGCGACAGCACCCGCGCCGCCCCCAGCATGTTGCCGTCACCGCCGACCACGATGGCCAGATCGGCCTGCTGGCCGAGCTGGACCAGATCCATGACGTTTTCATCGAGGATGCTCAGGGTCTGGGCAACCCGGCTCTCCACCAGTACCCGGAAACCGCGTGAGGTCAGGTATTGATGCAGGCCGGTCAGCGTCTGGTTGGCCCCCTCATGGTGGGGTTTGCCAATCAGGGCGATGGTTTTGAACGGAGAATCCATAGTCAGTCAGATCTGGGATGGGTATTGCGGGCCAGTATACAGTGCTTTGCTCCGCTTGTGACGCTCTCCCGTGTGACGGGGCCGGCTATCCCCTTGAGGCTACTGGTTAAACGGTGAGCGGTAACCTGGATAAACCGACGGTTGCGGCTATTCAGCAACCCTGATTGCCCTTTACCCCTTGAAAGCCGGGGATGCATCCCCATAATAGCGCCAACATAGTCGGTCTGATGTCACTGGTCGCTCAGCCAGACGTCAAGGCCCTCGTAAGTAACCCCGGAATCTGGAGATGTCATGAACCACGAAGAGCAAAAGGTTGAAGCGATGGAGCAAGTGGAAGCCCAGCCAGTCGAGCCGACCGATGTAGACAGTGAAGTGACAGCCGAGCAGGCCCGTATCGCCGAACTGGAAGCGCAGCTGGAGACCGCCATCCAGAAGGCGGCGGAAGAGCGCGAACGCGCCCTGCGTACTGCTGCCGAAATGGAAAATCTGCGTCGTCGTACCGAGCTGGACGTGGAGAAGGCGCACAAGTTCGCGCTGGAGAAGTTCGCTGCCGAGCTGCTGCCGGTGCTGGACAACCTGGAGCGCGCCATCGAGCTCGCCGACAAGGAGAACGACGCCCTCAAGCCGATGGTGGAAGGTGTCGAGCTGACCCTCAAATCCATGCAGAGCGGTGTGGCCAAGTTCGGTCTGGTTGCGCTGGATCCGACCAACCAGCCGTTTGACCCGAATGCCCATCAGGCGATGAGCATGGTGCCGAGTGCCGATGTGGCGCCAAACACCGTGATCGCAGTGATGCAGAAAGGCTATGAGCTGAACGGTCGCGTGATCCGTCCGGCCATGGTCATGGTATCCAAGGCCGCCGACTGAGTCGGCACTTGATGCCCAGGCCCGCCGCTTGGCGGGCTTTTTGTTTATCTGTCTGGTCTGTCATCGGCTGATCACGACAAAAGGTAGGGTTTTTGCGGGGCAGGGCTTGAAGTGGCCGCTTGCGACCCCATATAGGATGCAAGGCCACGGCGGCACAAAAAATTTGATGCCGGGAGCTTGAAAGCCAGATTGGCAGGCCCCACCTAGCCGTTAACGCATTAAGGCGAGTTCCTCGCCAGTTTATTCAAAGTATTTGGAGATTTCTCAAATGGGTAAAATCATCGGTATTGACCTGGGTACTACCAACTCCTGCGTTGCCATTCTGGACGGCGACACTGCTCGCGTGATCGAGAACGCAGAAGGCGATCGTACTACTCCGTCCATCATTGCCTATGCCGATGATGGCGAGATCCTGGTTGGTCAGCCGGCCAAGCGTCAGGCCATCACCAACCCGAAAAACACCCTGTTCGCCATCAAGCGTCTGATCGGCCGTCGTTTTGAAGATGACGAAGTACAGCGTGACCTGAAAATCATGCCGTACGCTATCGCCAAGGCTGACAACGGTGACGCCTGGGTTGAGGTGAAGGGCAAGAAAATGGCACCGCCGCAGATCTCTGCCGAAGTGCTGAAAAAGATGAAAAAGACCGCTGAAGACTACCTGGGCGAGCCGGTAACCGAAGCAGTTATCACTGTTCCGGCCTACTTCAACGACGCCCAGCGTCAGGCTACCAAGGATGCAGGTCGCATCGCCGGTCTGGATGTTAAGCGCATCATCAACGAACCGACTGCAGCTGCTTTCGCTTACGGCGTGAACAAGGTCAAGGGCGAGCGCAAGGTTGCCGTATATGACCTGGGTGGCGGTACTTTCGATATCTCCATCATCGAGATCGACGAAGTTGAAGGCGAAACCACCTTCGAAGTACTGGCGACCAACGGTAACACCCACTTGGGTGGTGAAGACTTCGACAACCGCGTCATCAACTATCTGGTAGATGAATTCAAGCGTGAGCAGGGCATCGACCTGCGCAACGACCAGCTGGCTCTGCAGCGTCTGAAAGATGCCGCCGAGAAAGCCAAGATCGAGCTCTCTTCCGCTCAGCAGACCGACGTCAACCTGCCGTACATCACTGCCGATGCCACCGGTCCGAAGCACATGAACATCAAGGTAACCCGCGCCAAGCTGGAATCCCTGGTGGAAGACATGGTGAAGGATTCTCTGGAGCCGGTTCGCGTTGCCCTGAAAGACTCAGGTCTGGCAGTTGGCGAGATCGACGACGTGATTCTGGTGGGCGGTCAGACCCGTATGCCGCTGGTTCAGAAGACCGTTGCCGAGTTCTTTGGCAAAGAGCCGCGTAAAGACGTCAACCCGGACGAAGCCGTGGCCATGGGTGCTGCCATTCAGGGCGCCGTACTGTCCGGTGACAAGACCGACGTTCTGCTGTTGGACGTTACCCCGCTCTCTCTGGGTATCGAGACCATGGGCAGCGTGATGACTGCGCTGATCGAGAAGAACACCACCATCCCGACCAAGAAGTCCCAGGTGTTCTCCACTGCCGAAGACAACCAGTCTGCCGTGACCATTCACGTGCTGCAGGGTGAGCGCAAGCGCGCCAGCGACAACAAGTCTCTGGGCCAGTTCAACCTGGAAGGCATCCGTCCGGCTCCGCGTGGTCTGCCGCAGATCGAAGTGACCTTCGACATCGATGCCAACGGTATCCTGCACGTCTCTGCGAAAGACAAAGAGACCAACAAAGAGCAGAAGATCACCATCCAGGCCTCCTCTGGTCTGTCTGATGACGAGATCGAGCGCATGGTTCGCGAAGCCGAAGCCAACGCGGCCGAGGACAAGAAGTTCGAAGAGCTGGTGCATGCCCGCAACCAGGCTGATGGTCTGGTCCACTCCGTACGCAAGCAGATCACCGAAGCCGGTGAAGCCCTGCCTGCCGACGACAAGACCAAGATCGAAGCCGCTCTGAGCGAGCTGGAAACCGCTATCAAGGGTGACGACAAGGCTGCCATCGAAGCCAAACAGCAGGCTCTGCTGGAAGCGTCCCAGAAGCTGATGGAGATTGCCCAGCAGCAGGCTCAGGCACAAGGTGCCACCGGTGCTGACGCCGGTCAGTCCTCCTCTTCTGCCAAGGCTGACGACGACGTAGTCGACGCCGAGTTCGAAGAAGTGAAAGACGACAAGAAGTAAGCCCGACCCAGATGGGCGAAGCAGGCTTCGCCCATCGGTTTAGTTTATGAATTCACGGGCGTTGGGTGACCAACGCCCGTCTGCGTAACCACAGGATGAGTATGTCGAAGCGCGATTTCTACGAGGTGCTGGGGGTATCGAAAGATGCCGACGAGCGCGAGATCAAGAAGGCGTACAAGCGTCTGGCCATGAAGTATCACCCTGACCGCAATCAGGGCGATGCCGGTGCCGAAGAGAAGTTCAAAGAGGTCAAGGAAGCCTACGAGATCCTGACCGATGCCAACCTGCGCGCCCGTTATGACCAGTACGGTCATGCCGGTGTCGACCCGAGCCAGGGTGGCGGTGGCCACGGAGGTTTCGGCGGTGGTGCCGACTTTGGCGACATCTTTGGCGATGTGTTCGGTGACATCTTCGGTGGCAGCCGTGGCGGTGGCCGTCGTGGCCCGGCCCGTGGTTCCGACCTGCGCTACACCATGGAGCTGACGCTGGAAGAGGCGGTACGCGGGGTCTCCAAGGAGATCAAGGTGCCGACCCTGGTTCACTGTGAAGTCTGTAACGGCTCCGGTGCCCATACCGGCAGCAGCGCCCAGACCTGCCCGACCTGTCACGGCTCCGGCCAGGTGCAGATGCGTCAGGGCTTCTTCGCAGTGCAGCAGGCGTGTCCGCACTGTCACGGTCGCGGCAAGATCATCAAGGATCCGTGCCGCAAGTGCCACGGTGAAGGTCGCTACCAGCGTACCAAGACCCTGTCGGTCAAGATCCCGGCAGGTGTCGATACCGGCGATCGCATCCGTCTCTCCGGCGAAGGGGAAGCGGGGGAAGCGGGGGCTCCGGCAGGGGATCTCTACGTACAGGTGCACGTCAAAGAGCACGAGATCTTCGTGCGTGACGGCAACAACCTCTACTGCGAAGTGCCCATCAGCTTCACCGCAGCCGCCCTCGGTGGCGAGATTGAAGTGCCGACCCTTGATGGCCGCGTCAAGCTCAAGGTCACCCCGGAGACCCAGACCGGCAAGATGTTCCGCATGCGTGGCAAGGGCGTGAAGTCAGTGCGCTCCGGTCAGGTGGGGGATCTGATGTGCAAGGTGGTGATCGAGACCCCGGTCAACCTTACCGAGCAGCAGAAAGAGCTGCTGCGCCAGCTGGACGAGTCGTTCAGCGGTGCCGCTGCCAAGACCCACAAGCCGAAATCGGAAGGCTTCTTCGAAGGGGTGAAACGCTTCTTCGACGATCTGACCAGCTGATTTCAGCCACAGAGATAAAAAAAGAGCCGGCCCAGTGCCGGCTCTTTTTTGGTTTTTTTTCTTTCAATCCGTGGTGCTGGCGCGCCAGAACACCTGTTTGATATGGGGATGGATGCCCAGTTTGCCCATCAGGGCGTCGAGCTCGTCGCCATCGATGGAGGTGGCGAGCAGCACCGCCGAGATCTCCAGATCCCGCTCGCCAAAGGGCTCGATATCAAGCTCGCTCAGAGGGTAGTTGGCCTGCTCCAGCATCTCCTCCAGCCAGTGCAGCACCTCTTTCTGGTGCTCGCGCGGAGTGAGCGCCGTCACCTTGTAGGTCACCTCGGTGTCGAGATTGTCCACCGGACGCCGGTTGATCTGATTGACCAGCGGCCGCAGCAGGGTGTTGGCGGCGAGCACGAACAGCGCCCCCAGAATCGCCTCGATGGCGAGACCGGCACCACAGGCGGCACCGACGGCGGCCACCCCCCACAGGGTGGCGGCGGTGTTGATGCCGCGGATGTTGCCCGACTCGCGCATGATGACACCGGCGCCGAGAAAGCCGATGCCGGAGACGATATAGGCCACCACGTGGACCACGCTGTAGCTGCCGCCGTGCAGGTCATAGATGCGCTGGGCCAGATTGACAAACAGTGCGGCGCCCACGGCGACCAGCACGTTGGTACGCAAACCGGCGGTACGCTGGCGGTACTGACGCTCCAGGCCGACCAGTGCCCCCAGCACGAAGGCCAGCAGCAGGCTGGCGAGGGTATCGATCAGGGAGATCAGATCAAGTTGTTGCCACATTTTCATGGCCTGTTCCTTCTTGGTTGTCGATGGCCTTCGGGATGAGCGGGCTGCCAGATGGTGCTGGCATAACCCGGGCAGATGAGTAGACGCGCGTGGTGAAGGCCATCACAAAGGGATGAGCACGCACGTCAAATGTGCCTGCTTCTCCCGTGTGCACGAAGAAGCAGGCACTTCTTCACTCGGATTAAACGGGGCTGGTAAGCCCCGGAGTTAACGGGTTGGCTCAGTTGAGCTGGGGATTGCCATCACTGCGTGGCCGCAGCTCCCAGCGTACCGGATGTGCGACACCTACCTGATGGACAAACTGCACCAGATAGCGGCGCTGAGGCGGTGTGCAGTGCACATTGAGCACCAGCTCCCGGCCCCCGCTGCGTCCCGGCCGCATCGACTGCATCGGCTGCAGGCCGGCGGGTTGCAGCGTGTGGTTCACCATCTCCAGCACTTGCTGCATATCGGCGCGATCCTCGCAGCGGATCTGCAGCCGGTAGTGGTGTTGGCGCTGTTTGCCGCGCAGCCAGAGTGGCAGCCAGCCACGAGCCAGCTTGCTCAGCAGGGGATGAGCCTGTGTTGCCATCATCGGGTTGGCAACGGACTTGGTTGATACAAAACGCATAGCAGCCTCCTTGTGGGAAGCAGAAACTATGCAGGCATGACGGCCACGGCTTTTGGCCAATGGTCGCCAGACGTCAAGTGTAAAAAGAGAAGAGGGGAGTGGATTTCCGCTTCTCGCAGGGCTGCGAGCATGCGGCAGAGAAAGACCTGCGGCTAGCTCGCGACCTTGGTACCGGCTGACAGGGCCGGTCTACAACTGTCACTTGATGAGTTGCCCACTGATGGTCTCCGCTATTGATAAGAGGCTCGAATGATAGCCGAGCCGACGCAGAGGGTAAACCCCGAGCCAGTGGCGGAAACATCCTGAAACAAATTTTATCTCTCGCGTCACCACTACCGCTTGACGGCCCTGCGCGGCTGTCGAGCCGCCTTTGTGCTGCTGGCCAGATCTTGCGCTGGAGCTAACAGACGGCTGACATGACCCATCCAACTCCGATCAAGCCCGCTTATTTAAACCCAAGTCGCCTCAGGATGATGGCTGCCGGGCAGAAACCGGTGAAGGCGCTCTGGATCAGGTTGACCCCGACAAATGCGCTCAACCAGACAAAGCCCGGATGGACCCAGGCGGTAAGGATCAACGAGAGCAGCAACATGCAACCCGCGACGATTCTGACTCCGTTATCTACAGTCATCACTCTCCCTTTATTTAATTTAGATATTGCTAATTTAGTATCCATTTATACAATGGAACCAAATATCAGAAGTTGCTAATTTACGCTTATGAGCCAATTCGACCAGATGAACAGACATGCGACAGCCGCCGCCTCCCTGCTCAAGGCGTTGGCTCACCCTGAACGCCTGCTGGTGCTATGCCAGCTGGTGGAGGGGGAGAAGGGGGTCGGGGAGCTGCTGGCCCACAGCCAGCTGGGGCAGTCGGCCTTCTCCCAGCAACTGTCGGTATTGAAGCGCCAGGGCCTTATCCGTTCGCGCAAGGTCTCCCAGCAGATCTACTACTCGCTGGTGAGCGAGGCGGCCGCCGATGTGCTGGGTGCGCTGCAAACCCATTTTTGTCACTCAGAAAATAAGGAATCTTGATGATGGAAAGCCAATGGCTGCTCTCTTTGGGCGGCGGCATGCTGGCGGGGCTGTCGGCCCTGATCCTGATGTTGTTCAACGGCCGGGTTGCCGGTATCAGCGGCATTCTGGCAGGTGCGCTGCAACACCGTGCGCCGTGGCGGGTGCTATTTCTGCTGGGGTTGGGTGCTGGCGCCTGGTTGGCGTTGACCCTAGGTTGGGCCACCATGCCCGCATTCACTACGCTGCCCGGTTGGCCTGTGGTGCTGCTGGCCGGTCTGCTGGTCGGGGTCGGTACCCGTCTTGGCAATGGCTGCACCAGCGGCCACGGCATCTGTGGCATGGGGCGGCTCTCTGTGCGCTCCATTGTCGCCACCCTCACCTTTATGGCGGCAGGTTTCATCACCGTCTTCGTTACTCATCATCTGCTGTAAGGGGCTGATTGCCATGAAGTTGCTGACAAGTTTGTTTGCGGGCCTGCTGTTCGGACTGGGGATGGCCATCTCCGGCATGGTGGATCCCGCCCGGGTCACCGGTTTTCTCGATTTGGCAGGGGCCTGGGATCCCAGCCTTGCCTTCGTGATGGGAGGGGCTTTGCTGGTCTTTATGCCGGGTTACTTCCTGCTGGTGAAACCCCGCCGCCAGAGTGTGTTGGGCGAGCCCATTGTGGCCGTACCTGCCCCAAAGCTGGATCGCAATCTGGTCGGCGGTGCAGCGCTGTTCGGTATCGGCTGGGGATTGGTGGGTATCTGCCCGGGGCCTGCCTTGAGTCTCATTTCCAGTGGCCAGCCCATGATACTGTTGTTTATTGCGGCCATGGTGGCAGGGATCTTGCTGTTTGATAGAGGGCTGGCCAAGTTGCTGACTTGGAAAAAGGATAAGGTGCGCCAGTCCCATACTGCCTGATCCCGTGAAGTGACTGATGACGCCAGGGAAGGAGAGTGATGATGGAAAAGATCCGGTTGCTGGGGCTCACCTTGTTGGTGATGACATCGCAGGCCATGACATCCATGCAGGCCCTGGCCGCAGAAGGAGGGCCGGTGGCCCTGCTGACAGTGGCGCCACAGGCGGTGACCGACTGGTTGACGCTGGATGGCACCGTCACTGCCATCCATCAGGGGACGGTGGCGGCCCAGACCAGCGGTCGGGTCTCCCGCATGCTGGTGGATGTGAACGATCAGGTGCAGGCGGGACAGCCGCTGCTCGAGATCTGCGGCAAGGAGCAGTTTGCCGCCGTTTCCGGTGCCGAGGCGCGGCTGGCCCGGGCGCAGGCCCAGCAAGTGGAAGCCGAGCGCCAGCTCGCCCGCTTTCAGGCGCTGATTGCCAAGGGGGTGATCACCCGCGCTCAGCTCGACAATGCCCAGGCGACAGATCGCGCCGCCCGCGCTGAGGTGAACGCTGCTGATGCGGCTCTTATTCAGGCCCGCGAGGCCTACGGTTATACCCGCATTCTGGCCCCTTATGCCGGAGTGGTGACCAAACGGCTGGTGGAGTTGGGGGAGACTGTCGCCCCCGGTACCCCGCTGCTCTCCGGCTTCTCTCTAGACACACTGCGGGTGGAGGTGGAGTTGCCCCAATCCGCCCTGACGCTGGCTCGTGAGCCTGCGGATGTGCAGGTGCTGCTGCCGGATGGCAGTGCCGTTACCCCGGTCAAATTGACCCGCTTCAACTATGCCGACAGCCAGAGCCACGCCTTCAGGTTGCGCCTCGACTTGCCGCCGCAAACCGCCGGGGTATTGCCCGGCATGTGGCTCAAGGTGCAGCTCAAGCAGGGTGAGCGTCAGGTGTTGCAGGTGCCGGATCGCGCCCTGCTGCGGCAAGGGGAGTTCAATGGCGTCTATCTGCAGCTGCCCGCTGGCTGGGCGCTGACGCCGGTGCGGGTTGGCCACTGCTTGGCGGGGCAGTGCGAGATCCTGGCCGGGTTGCAAGCGGGCGACAAGCTGGCCCCCGATGGCTGGGCGCAGCAGCAGGAGGTGGCCCATGAGTAGCGAGCTGAACGGCAACAGGGAGAGGCTGGGACCTGCCGGTCGGCTGGCTGCGCTGTTTCAGGGCTCGGCCATCACCCCGCTGCTGGCGCTGGTGGGGCTGCTGCTCGGCCTGTTTGCGGTGCTGGTGACTCCCAAGGAGGAAGAGCCGCAGATCGATGTCACCTTCGCCGATGTCTACATTCCCTTCCCGGGAGCCACGCCGGCTGAGGTGGAGTCTCTCGTCACCACCCCTGCCGAGCAGGTGGTCTCCCAGATAAAGGGGATCGATACTCTCTACTCTTTTTCCCAACCCGATGGCGCCCTGCTGGTGGTGGTGTTCAAGGTGGGGGTGAGCCGCGAGCAGGCCATCGTCGATCTCAACAACCAGCTCGACTCCAACCGCGACTGGTTGCCACAGGGGATTGGAGTCGGTCAGCCGCTGGTAAAACCCCGAGGGATCGACGATGTCCCCATTGTCAGCCTGACGCTCTGGAGCAAACAACTGGGGGCACCCGAGCTGACACGGGTCGCCCATGAGCTGGAGACCGAACTCAAGCGCATTCCCGGTACCCGCGATATCTACACTCTGGGCAGCCAGAGCGCCGTGCTGCGGGTGATGCCGGATCCGGCGGCCCTCAGCGCCCACGGCATCAACTGGGGAGAGCTGAGTCAGCGACTGGCGGCCGCCAATCAGGTGGGCCCGACACAGGCCATCGAGCAAGACAACAGTGAGATCAAGGTACAGGTGGGGCAGTTCCTGCAAAGCGAGCAGGAGGCTAGAGAGCTGGTGGTGGGGCTGCACGACGGCAAGCCGGTCTATCTGGGGGATGTGGCCAGGGTCTCTCTGGGTCAGGAGACCCCGACCAAGCGCAGTTGGATGGGGCAGGGGGATCGCAGTTATCCGGCGGTGACTCTGGCCATCGGCAAGCAGCCGGGTCAGAACGCGGTCGATGTGGCCAAACGGGTAGAAGCGCGGGTCGAGAGCCTCAAGAATCGGCTTATTCCTGCCGGGGTCGAGGTGACGGTGACCCGTGACTACGGCGTCACCGCTGAGACCAAATCCAAGACGCTGATCGGCAAGCTGATTTTTGCCACCACGGCGGTGGTGCTGCTGGTGCTGGTGAGCATGGGGTGGCGCGAGGCGCTGGTGGTAGGCGTTGCCATCGTCATCACCTTGGCGCTGACCCTGTTTGCCAGCTGGGCCTGGGGCTTTACCCTCAACCGGGTGTCGCTGTTTGCGCTGATCTTCTCCATCGGCATTCTGGTGGATGACGCCATCGTGGTGGTGGAGAACATCCACCGCCATCGAGGCCTGGGCAAGGGATCCCTCAAAGATCTTATTCCGGGGGCGGTGGACGAGGTGGGGGGGCCGACCATACTGGCGACCCTGACCGTGATCGCGGCTCTGCTGCCGATGGCCTTTGTCAGCGGCCTGATGGGCCCCTACATGAGCCCCATCCCCATCAATGCCAGCATGGGGATGCTCATCTCCCTGCTGGTGGCCTTTATCTTCTCACCCTGGCTGGCGAGCCATTTGCTCAAGGGGGAGGTGCATGAAATCCACGGCGAGGCCAAGGCTGGCCTCTTTCACCGGCTGATGACCCCTTTCCTGATCGGTGACGGCGCCAAGAGGGCCAGACGCAAGCTCTGGTTGGCCATCCTGCTGCTGGTAGCGGGTGCCGCCGCCATGCCTATGGTGCAGTGGGTAGTGCTCAAGATGCTCCCCTTCGACAACAAGTCGGAATTCCAGCTGGTGCTCGATATGCCGGAGGGGGCGACCCTGGAGCAGACCGAGCGCACCCTGCTGGCGGTCGGGCGAGAGCTTGCCAAGGTACCCGAGGTGAAGGATTACCAGGTCTACGCCGGTACCGCGGCCCCCATCAATTTCAACGGGCTGGTGCGCCACTACTTTATCCGCAGCGGTGCCAACGTGGGGGATATTCAGGTCAATCTGGTGGACAAGCATGAGCGCCATCGCAGCAGCCACCAGATTGCCCAGTCAGTGCGGGCACCGTTGCAGGTCATCGCCAGTGCGGTGGGGGGCAACCTGAAAGTCGTGGAGGTACCCCCCGGCCCACCGGTCTGGTCACCCATCGTTGCCGAGATCTATGGCCCGACTCAGGCTGCCCGAGAAGTGGCGGCGCGCGCCGTACAGGCCCGTTTTGTGGCCACGGCAGATCTGGTGGACGTGGATATCTATCTGACCGACCCGCAGCCCAAGTGGCGGCTGGTGGTGGATCGCAGCAAGGCGGCCCTGCTCGGGGTCGATCTCGGGGATCTGGTGAACACCCTCAATGGCGGGGTGGGTTATCAGGATGCCAGTTGGCTGCAGGGGCACGGTTCCAAGTATCCGGTGCCGATCCGCATCGAACTGGTCCCCGGTGACAAACGGGATCTGGCGGGTGTGCTGGCCCTCAAGGTGCGCAGCCATAGTGGCCAGCTCATCCGGGTCTCCGAGCTGGTGAGCCACCGTGATGAGGTGGCCCCCAGCTATATCATGCACAAGAACATGCAGCCCATGGTGATGGTGGTGGCCGACATGGGTGGCCATACCGACAGCCCGCTTTACGGCATGTTTAGCGCTGGCGCCGATATCGACCTGCCCCAGTATTACGTGCAGCAGCCCGACAAGCTGGGAGAGGTGGCGCTGTTGTGGGACGGGGAGTGGAAAATCACCTACGAGACCTTCCGCGATATGGGGATTGCCTACGGGGTGGGGATGATCCTTATCTACCTGCTGGTGGTGGCCAAGTTCCGCTCCTATCTGGTGCCGCTCATCATTATGGCCCCCATTCCGCTCACCCTCATCGGGGTGATGCCGGGCCATGCCCTGTTGGGGGCCCAGTTTACCGCCACCTCGATGATCGGGATGATCGCCCTGGCCGGCATCATAGTACGTAACAGCATCCTGCTGGTGGACTTTATCGAACAGCAGCGAAGAGACGGAGTGGCATTCGAACAGGCGGTGATCGAGGCGGCACTGGTGCGGGCCAAACCCATTATGCTGACGGCGCTGGCGGCGATGATCGGGGCCCTGTTTATCCTCGATGATCCCATCTTCAACGGACTGGCCATCAGCCTGATTTTCGGGATACTGGTCTCCACCCTGCTCACTCTGGTGGTGATCCCGCTGCTCTACTACAGCCTGATGTCGCACCGTGGAGTCGTGAGCACGGCAGACGAGCCGGGCGCACAATGACAGAAGGGCCACCTCGGTGGCCCTTTTCGTTTCACTCGTTCAGGTGGCTGGGGCGCTGAGTCAGCGTCCCTTAAGCAGCGGGAAGTAGCGCCGATCGGCCTGGCTCATGTGGCCGACGACCAGCTCCTGAATGATGAAGTTGAGCAACTCGTCGTTGCCGAGGGTGCCTGCGCGGGCGGCGTTCATCAGCTGGGCCGCTTTTTGCAGCAGTTGCTGATGGTCCAGACGGTGGGTCTCGAGCTCGGGGTAATCGAGCTCGGCCAGCAGGCTCTCCTCGAAGGTGAAGTGGTGGTGCGCCATCTCGAACAGGTTCTCCAGACTCTCCAGATAGAGGGCGGGATGAGCCTCGTTATCCTTCATCCGCTCCAGCAGCCGGTTGGTGAGCACAAAGAGCTGGCGATGTTCGGCATCAATGCGGGGATGGCCGCACTCGTGGCTGCCTTGCCACACCAGCGAGCCCTGCGCGGGGTCGAGCCCGGCGGTATAGAGACAGACCCGGCCACGGCCGCGGTTTTTTGCCTGATACATCGCCTGATCCGCGTGGTGCATCAGGGTTTTGGCATCCTCGCCGTGCTCCGGATAGAGAGCGATCCCGATACTGCTGGAGATGCGCAGCTCCTGCTCGTCGCTCATCCTGAATGGGTGGCGCAGGCTGTGATGCAGGTGGTCGGCGATGGTCAGCGCCTCGTCGCTGGTGTCGGGCAGCAGGATAACAAATTCGTCGCCGCCAAGGCGTGCCACCAGATCATGCTCCCGCACGCAGTAGCGCATCCGCTTGGCCACCATATTGAGCAGCACATCGCCGGTCTCGTGGCCAAAGGTGTCGTTGATCGGCTTGAAGTGATCGAGATCGATGAACATCAGTGCCAATGGCTGGTCGGCGTTGTGCTCCATCGCCTCTTTCAGCCGTTGCTGGAGCAGGCGGCGGTTGGGCAGACCGGTCAGGGGATCGTAGAAGGCGAGGCGGCGCATCATCTCCTCGCGGGCGGCCCGCTCGGTGATGTCGCGGGTTACCCCCAGAATGGCTTCTGGCTCCCCCTGCTCGTTGCCGTGCAGGGTAGTGATGGTCTCGGTGGCTACCAGATGGCCATCCTTGTGGCGCAGATCGGTGCGAATGACGCTGCGGGTCTGCTCATGTTCACCGCGATACCAGGCGGCGAGGGTGGCGGTGATCTCCTCCTTGAGTTTTATGCGTGCGGCATCGGGCAGCAGCCTCTTGAACGGCAGGGCGAACAGCTCGCTCGCGTTGTAACCGCTCAGCGGCTGGATGGCCGGGCTGATGTAGCGAAAGCGAAGGCTGGCGGTATCCATGGTCCAGATCACGTCGGCGCTGTTCTCCGCTACGAAGCGGTAGTGCTGCTCGCTCTGGGCCAGCTCGCGGGTGAGGCGCTGGCGGTCTCGCGACTCCTGACGCAGGCGTAGATAGAGGTGGAGGAAGATGCCGAGCAGGATCAGCAGGGTAAAGGTGATCAGCATGGCGATGGCCACGCTCTTGTCGAGCAGTTGCCGCTGCTGGCGCAGCCGCTCCTTGGCCGGATTGTAGAGAAAGCGATCGAGGCTGATGTCGGAGGCGAGCAGGCCCGCCTCCCGATAGATATTGGCGATCTGCTGCCAGCGCTCCGGCTGCATATAGCCAGGTTCGACAAAGTCGGGCTGCATCAGCGAGCGGGTCTCGCGCGCTTCAAAGGTGAGCTGCTCGCGCCCGGCCCCGCTTGGCTCGCGCCCGGCGCGACTCGGATAGTGCTCCATGATCCAGTCGATCATCTCCTCCGGATTATCCATGGCATAGCGCCAGCCGCGCAGGCTCGCCTGACGAAAGGCAAAGACCCGGCCGGGGCGGGCAGCCAGCTCCCGTTCGGAGGTAAAGAGGTTGTCGGCGTAAAAGTCGCTGTTGGCGCTGCGGGGACTGAAGACCCGATAGGGGATCTCCTTTTGCTGCAGGTAGAAGGGCTCCGTGGTGCTGTAGGCACTGATGGCATCCACCTTGCCGGAGAGCAGCGCCTCGACGCCGTTGTCATAGGGGAGGATCTGCCACGTCCGGGCGGGAATATGTTTGCTGAGATAGGTGAGCAGCTCGCCGGAGCCGGGTTCCAGCATCAGCCGCTTGCCGGCGAGATCGGCGGCATTGCGGATATCGGGGCGATCGAGCGTCAACAGCAGCAGGGGAGAGTGCTGCAGCATGGCGGCCAGCACCACCACCGGTTTGCCAGCGGCGCGGGCCAGCAGCAAGTCGCTGCCGCTGATGCCAAACTGCGCCTCGCCACTGGTCACTGCTTTGACCACATCGGTGTGGGGCGTAGCCTCACGCAGTGTGACGTTGAGTCCGGCCTCACGGTAGTAGCCCTTGGCGATGGCGGCGTAGTAACCGGCAAACTGGAACTGATGCTGCCAGGAGAGCTGGAGCGTCACCTGTTCTTCGGCTTTCAGTGGCAGGCTCGCCAGAGCAGAGAACATCCAGCTGGCCAGCATGGGCAGGAACCAGAGCGTACAGCGTGGGGAGGGTTCGAGCTCCGTCATACAGGGTGTCTCTCGGGAGGCGGTATCAGAGCTAGAGTCAAACAATTTTTTGTAACCTGCAATAGGGGAAAAAGGCTAGCGGAGCAGGGCAGTTGCGGTATAAGAATTTGTTTTTGTGTTTTTCATCACACAAATTGCCTGCGAAGTCTGTTTTGACAACTTGTCAGCCCCATCCCGGAGTCATATGGCTTGCGAAAATGGCTGCATTTTAGCCATTATCATGCCGTTTTTTCCTCCGAATCTTCGTTTAAATTGCCGCTTTTTGTCGGGAAAGCGTCAGTCTGTGTCGTCATATCACGCGATACTTCTGCGATGTTTTCCACATGAGGAAAATATGTATTCAGGTTGTTTGTTGATGGTTAAATCAGCCTCGTCGCCCGGTTGGCGAGCTCTGGTGTTATGATGTTCCCCCCTGTTCCGGATAAGGCTGTTTCATGTCCCGCTTGCGTCTGCTTGTCTCCGACTCTCACGACCCCCTCTTCAACCTCGCCGTCGAGGAGTGCATCTTCCGCCAGATGGATCCCCGTCAACGGGTGCTGTTCCTTTGGCGCAACGCCAATACCGTGGTGATTGGCCGAGCCCAGAACCCGTGGAAGGAGTGCAACACCCGCCGCATGGAAGAGGACGGGGTGACGCTGGCTCGCCGCAGCAGCGGTGGTGGCGCCGTGTTTCACGACCTTGGCAACAGTTGCTTCACCTTCATGGCGGGCAAGCCGGAGTATGACAAGAGCGTCTCCACCGCCATCGTGCTGGACGGGCTCAAGCGACTGGGGATTGAGGCCTTTGCCTCCGGTCGCAATGACTTGCTGGTGGCGACCCCGGACGGGGAGCGCAAGGTATCGGGTTCGGCTTACAGGGAGACCCTGGATCGCGGGTTTCACCACGGCACCCTGCTGCTGGACGCCGATCTCGGTCGGCTCGCCAACTACCTCAACCCCGACCCCAAGAAGCTGGCGGCCAAGGGGATCAGCTCGGTGCGCGGTCGGGTGGCCAATCTGTGCGAACTGCTGCCGGGGATTGACCACCATCAGGTGAGCGACGCTCTGGTTGCCGCCTTTTTTGAGCACTATGGCGAGCGGGTGCAGCCCGAGCACATCTCCCCGGAGCAGATGCCCGATCTGCCCGGTTTTGCCGAGACCTTCGCTCGCCAGCGCAGCTGGGAGTGGAACTTTGGCCACGCGCCCGCCTTCACCCATCTGCTGGAAGAGCGCTTTGGCTGGGGCGGGGTGGAGCTGCACTTTGACGTGGAGAAGGGGAGCATAGTGCGGGCGCAGGTTTTCAGCGACACCCTGGATCCGGCACCCTTCGATCGGCTGGCCCAACTGCTGGTGAGTTGTCCCTATCGCCCTGATGCGATCGCCAGCTGTTTGCAAGGGTGGCAGGGGGAGTTCTCGGCCAGTGGTGAGGCGTTGAGCGAGTTTGCCGACTGGCTGCTGGCGGCGCTGTGCTGAAGGCACAACTGCTGAAGTGATCGGGATCACGAAATATAAAGAGGCGCATAAAAAGCGCCTTTTTTCTGCCCCTTGCCATGGCTAAAACATAACAAAAAGTATGGCAGACCATTAGTTATTGTCTCTGTTGATGCGCCAGACCCGGGAGTATAAGGGCCGCACATTTGCTGTACTAATGGTATAAAAATGAGTGACTTAGTTTATCTTCAAGACCAAAGTGTCAACGCTGTCTCCCCCCTGTTTGCCAACCGGTTTGCCAGCGTTAAAGCCAATTTTTTCTCACGTAATCCCGATCTCTGGCCAGTTTTTCGCGAGCCCGGATTCGCCTCCCTCAATGAATTTCGGGCCCGTGGCCTGGCTCCCGATGCCCGCCTGAACGCCTGGCCTGATGGCCGCGCCCGCCTTGCCGATCTCTGCGAGACCATGCCGGTGCCCACCACCATGCGCACCCCGGGCGAGCCGATGGCCGAGCTGCTGTTTGCCGCCGCCCTGTCGAAGGATTGGGAGAACCCCTCCAGCGTCGAGAACGTCGTCACCATGTCGGCAGATCCCGCTATCTACGGCGCCCAGATGGGCATTTTGGCCAACCCCAATCTGGTCTACTCCGAATATGCCGGAGTGGCCGAGGAGCTGGAGAAGAAGGTGGTGCGCCAGATTGCCCTGCTGGCGGGATATGACCCCGAGCGTGCCACCGGCATCTTCACCCAGGGGGGGACCTTCTGTAACCTCTACGGCTACCTGCTCGGCATTCGCAAGAGCTTGCCCGAGGCCAAGCACAAGGGGCTCGGCCACTATCAGGATTACCGCATCATCAACTCCCAGGGCGGTCACTACTCCAATATCACCAACCTCTCCCTGCTCGGGGTCGACATCGAGAACAAGACCATCCGTATTCAGGTGGGCGAGAACAACGACATCGATCTCGACCATCTCGAACGCACCCTGACCGCCTGTTTTGCCCTGAAACATGTGGTGCCCGCCATCATGCTCACCATGGGTACCACCGATACCTTCGGGGTGGATCAGGTGAAACCCGTGTTTGAGCTGCGCAATCGCCTCTGCGAGCAGTTCGAGGTGGTGGTCAAACCGCATATCCACGTCGATGCCGCCATCGGCTGGTCGATGATCTTCTTCCTCGATTACGACTTTGCCGCCAACCCGCTTGGCATCAATGCTGCGACCCTGGCGGGGATCGAGCGCAACGTGGCGCGCTTTGCCGAGCTCAAATATGCCGACTCCTTCACTGTCGACTTCCAGAAGTGGGGTTATGTGCCCTACACCTCCAGTCTGGTGATGATTAAAGAGCAGGATGATCTCAAGGCGATGGAGAATGACCCGGAGAACTTCTCCTACTTCGAGCGGGACATTCAGGGTCAGACCCACCTGCAATCCACCATCGAGTGCTCCCGCGGCGCGAGCGGCCTGTTCGGCGCCTATGCGGCGCTCAACTATATGGGAGTGGAGGGGTATCGCATCGTGCTGGCCCACTGCCTGCAAAATGCCAATTACTTCCGCTTCCGGTTAAGCCAGCTCGGCAATGTCAAGCTAGTAGCGCAGGAGAATCAGGGACCGAGTGTCGGCTTCAAGATCTACAACCCCGAGTGGGTGAGCGATCCGGAAGCGGAGTTTGCCTTCGAGCTGGCCCGCTCCAGCGATCCTGCCTACAAGGCGCGGCTGCAGCGCAACACCGACTATCACCGCAGCCTGTTCAAGGGACGCGGCAAGGTGGGGCTCTACACCAACTGGGTGGAGGCGGTGGCCCACTCCGACTATGACGCCCGCGGCAAATACTCCTACATCGCCGGGGAGAAGGCGGTCTTTATGAATCCGGCCTGCACTCGCGAGCAGATCGACGCCTTTATCGACCATATTCGCGGTTAGCGGCCGTTCAATCACAAGCTGACTGGCCTTGAGTCGATACCAGACAGGCCGGTATCAAAAGGGCAAGCCGATCGGCTTGCCCTTGTTGTTGATGGGAGCTCGAGATGCCGTGGTCAGAGGCGCAGCAGCTGCTCGTTCTCGACAATCTCGCATCCGGCGGGTTGCCGGGAGAGGGCGATCATGGCGTGGGCTACCTGACTGGCCTCGATGGCGCGCCAGCGGGCGAGCTTGCCAACCAGCAGCGGTCGAAACAGCGGATAGATGGCCTGAAAAATCTGCTCCGAGCGGCGCGGCGGTTGGCGATCCCCCAGCAGCATGGCCGGCCGCACGATGGCTAGCCGCGGCCAGGATTGGGCCAGCAGGGCTTGTTCCATCTCCCCCTTGGTACGTGGATAGAGGGCCGGTGAAGTGGCACTGGCCCCCATGCTCGAGACCACGATAAGGCGTTGACAGCCGTGGCGGCGGGCCAGTTCGGCAAAGGCGATCACATAGTCGAGATCGACCCGGCGAAACGCCTCGGCTGAGCCGGCATCCTTGCGGGTAGTGCCCAGCGCACAGAAGGCGATATCGACCGGTCGGGGCAGGGTTACGCTGGCCAGATCATCAAAATTGACCGGCAGCCAGTGGTGCGCCTCCTTGCCCGACTTGCGACAGAGCAGGGTCAGCTCGTGTTCGGCGGGCAACTGTTTGAGCAGCTCGCGGCCAATCAGGCCGCTGGCTCCGGCAATCAGGATCCGGCTCATGGTTCTCTTCCTGTGTCGCTCCAGTAGGAAGTGTCAGCATCGGGCAAATGGCGGCACTCTGCAATCTGCGCTTACTGCTTGGAGGGAGATAAAACAAAACCGGCACGAGGCCGGTTTTGCGAGATATCAGAGCGGGGTGTGGAATGCCGCTGGCAGCGGGAAGTCACCCGTTACCGTGGTGAGCCTGTCGTTGGCGAAGGTGACGGTGAGCTCTTTACGCTCTTTGTCGCCGTGGCCTGGCTGGAATTCATAGAGGTAATACCAGGTGTTGGGGTCAAAGCCGTCACGCAGCATGGGGGTCCCCAGTACATAGCTGACCTGCTCGCGGGTCATCCCCTGGCGCAGTTTGTCGACCTGTTTTTGTTCCACATAGTTGCCTTGGGGAATATCGATACGATAGACCAGGCTGCAACCGGAGAGGGTGAGGGCGGTCAGGGCCGCGGCAATCAGGTGTTTCATCCGCATAACGAGTTCAGATCATCCATACAGTCTTTTTTGGCTCGGCAAATCATACCGACTCCCTCCACGGAAGTAAAAAGCCATTGATCCATCAGCCAATAAAAAGGGCCGCACTGCGACCCTTTCTGGCAATCCGGTGGCCGTTACATGGCGGCGCGGAAGATGGCGACGATCTCTTCGTGGCTCGCCTGTTTCGGGTTGGTGAAGCCGCAGGCATCTTTCAGGGCGTTGCTGGCCAGGGTATCGAAGTCATCAGCCTTGACGCCGAGCTGCTCCAGCCCGGCCGGGATCTTCACATCCAGCGCCAGCTGCTTGATGGCGGCAATGGCAGCGGCAGCGCCCTGCTCGTCGCTCATGGCGCTCACGTCAACACCCATGAAGCGGGCCACATCCTTCAGACGAGCCGCGCTCACCTGGGCGTTGAACGCCTGAACGTGGGGCAGCAGCACGGCGTTGCAGACACCGTGGGGCAGGTCATAGAAACCGCCCAGCTGGTGGGCCATGGCGTGCACGTAACCGAGGCTTGCGTTGTTGAAGGCCATACCGGCCAGGAACTGGGCATAGGCCATCTGCTCGCGGGCATGCAGGTCGTCACCGTGGTTGACGGCGGTGCGCAGGTGCTTGGCAATCAGCTCGATGGCCATCACGGCGCTGGCATCGGTCACCGGGGTGGCGATGGTGGAAACATAGGCTTCGATGGCGTGGGTCAGGGCATCCATGCCGGTGGCGGCGGTCAGACCGGCCGGCTTGGCCAGCATCAGCTCGGGATCGTTGACCGACATCAGCGGGGTAACGTGCTTGTCGATGATGGCCATTTTCACGTGGCGCGCTTCGTCGGTGATGATGCAGAAGCGGGTCATCTCGGAGGCGGTACCGGCAGTGGTGTTGATGGCGACAAGCGGCAGCTGCGGCTTGGCGGAGCGATCCACCCCTTCGTAATCCTTGATGTTGCCACCGTTGGCGCCCACCAGCGCGATGCCCTTGGCGCAGTCGTGGGGCGAGCCGCCACCCAGCGAGATGACGCAGTCACAGCCGTTGGCCTTGATCATCGCCAGACCCGCTTCGACGTTGCTGGTGGTAGGGTTAGGTTTGGTCTCATCGAAAACAGCGCTTTCAATGCCATGTTCAGCCAGCAGGGTGGTGAGCTTGGCGACCACGCCGATCTGGTTGAGGATTTTGTCGGTGACGATCAGCGCCTTGCGATAGCCGTAACCCTTGATATCGGCGGCAGCCTCTTGCAGACAGCCGGCACCCATCAGGTTGATTGCAGGAATATAGAACTTGAATGTAGCCATGATGGACTCCCTATAGTTAGCCATTAAGTGGTAATTGGCTGCCACGTTACCATCTTGATGGGGATACAAAAGCATCTGTTTTGCAACTTTACGGGGGCGATCACGGGACATTAATTAAGCGTTGAACCGGGCTTGACTTTCCCTGTTACATCCCGATTTCCTGAAAAACGTTTTTCAATTAATTCATCAGGTTAGAAAACGTTTTGCCTGCTCTTTGATGTTGTCAATGCGTGGAAGTGTGAGGCGCTTCAAGGAATTGGAAAGCGCTTTCGACCATAGTTGGCGCCTCCCCGAAGAGGGGGGTAAAGGCTTGAAAGTATCATAAAGAATCATCTTAATTTGCGTCCTGACCATGCTGGCAGGGGGCAACCAGGAGTCCAATATGTCTGATGTATTTCACTTGGGTTTGAAGAAAGCGGATCTGCAAGGCGCCACCCTGGCGATCGTCCCCGGTGACCCCGAGCGTGTAAAGCGTATCGCAGAGCTGTTGGATAACCCGGTACACCTGGCCAGCCATCGTGAATTCACTACCTGGCGTGGCGAGATGGACGGCAAGGCCGTGATCATCTGCTCTACCGGTATCGGTGGCCCGTCCACCTCCATCGCAGTAGAAGAGCTGGCCCAGCTGGGTATCCGCACCTTCCTGCGCATCGGCACCACCGGCGCCATCCAGCCGCACCTGAACGTGGGTGACGTGATCGTGACCACCGGCTCCGTGCGCCTCGACGGTGCCAGCCTGCACTTCGCACCGATGGAGTTCCCGGCTGTTGCCGACTTCGACTGCACCACTGCGCTGGTCAACACCGCCAAAGAGATGGGCTCCAAGCTGCACATCGGTGTGACTGCCTCCTCTGACACCTTCTACCCGGGTCAGGAGCGTTACGACACCGTATCCGGCCGCGTAGTGAGCCGTTTCCAGGGTTCCATGAAAGAGTGGCAAGCCATGGGCGTGCTGAACTATGAGATGGAATCTGCAACCCTGCTGACCATGTGCTCCAGCCAGGGCCTGCGTGCCGGTATGGTGGCTGGCGTTATCGTCAACCGTACCCAGCAAGAGATCCCGAACGCCGAGACCATGGCGAAAACCGAATCTGATGCCATCAAGATCGTACTGGGCGCTGCCCGCAAGCTGATCTGATAGCACCACACAGAGTGGGGGGTGGGGGCCGTTGCGAAAGCGCGGCCCCTATCTTTATCCGCCGTTTACCGCTTTTCCGCTCCCGTCACGCCTTTCACTGATCCCGTCGCACTCGCACGTGTTGTTCCTACTCATTGTCTCTAAAACGGAGGCGCGCAGCGGATCTGCATCGGCTCGTCGCTCACCGGATGTGCAAAATCCAGCTCGCTGGCATGCAGCATCAGCCGCGGTGCCTCTGCGCAGCCGGGTGGCAGCAGGCCACCATAGAGATCGCAACCGAGAATGGGGTGGCCCAGCAGCTGGCTGTGGATGCGTAGCTGATGGGTGCGGCCGGTCTCCGGCACCAGTCGTACCCGGGTCAAAGGCACGGTTTGTCCCTGCATCTGCTGCGCCAGCCGCTCAAGCACCTGATAGCGGGAGCGGGCGGGTTTGCCACTGGCGGCGCAGATCTTCATCAGCGGAAAGAGGGCCGGATCCTTGGCGATATGGGCATCGATAAGCCCTTCGTCGTCAGCCAGATGGCCACAGAGCAGGGCGCTGTAGGCCTTGCTCACCGCCCGCTGGCTGAACTGCTGGCAGAGCAGGGCATTGATGGCCTTGTTTCTGGCCACCACCATGATGCCTGAGGTGCCAAAATCGAGGCGATGCACCAGGGTACAGCCGGGGTAATCCTGCACCAGTCGATAATGCACCGAGTCGAGGTTTTGCGGATTCTTGCCCGACAGGCTCAGCAGGCCGCTCGGCTTGTTGATGAGTAGCAGGTGTTCATCCTCGAACAGGATCTCGATGGCGGCAGCGCAGGGCGGGGCGATGAAGGTGTCGACGATAATGGACATAGGGCGCACGGGCAGAAAACGGGGGGGGCCATAATACCCAAGTGGCGGGTAAGGCGCGAATCGGCGCACCGAATTTGCTCGCCACACCATTCCCTCATTGCGGCCTGCTGCTGGCCGGCTGTGACAGTGCGAAGGTAACTGATTGAAAAAAATCAGGAACCGTTTTGTGACCCTCTCCCGAGTTCAGCTGCCGCGAGCTTGCTAAGGTAGGGCTCCCTTTGATGTTGTAAGGAGTCTCTCCATGGCACTGCCCGTTATTCTTGATTGTGATCCCGGCCACGACGACGCCATCGCCCTTATTCTGGCGCTGGCCAGTCCTGAACTGAAGGTGCTGGCGGTCACCACCAGCGCGGGCAACCAGACACCGGACAAGACCCTCAACAATGCCCTGCGTATCCTCACCTTGTTGGGGCGCGACGATATTCCGGTGGCGGCCGGTGCGCCGAAACCGCTGGCCCGCGAGCTGATTATCGCCGACAACGTCCATGGCGAATCGGGTCTCGATGGTCCCAAGCTGCCGGATCCCGCCTTTGCACCACAGGCGATGACGGGGCTCGAACTGATGGCCAAATGTCTGCGCGAGAGCCCGGAGCCCGTGACCTTGGTGCCGACCGGGCCGCTCACCAATATCGCCCTGTTGCTGGCAGCTCACCCGGAGCTAAAGGGCAAGATCGCCCGCATCGTGCTGATGGGGGGCGCCGCAGGAGCCGGCAACTGGACGCCGGCGGCGGAATTCAATATTTATGTGGACCCGGAAGCGGCCGATATGGTCTTCAAGTCGGGTATCCCCATCACCATGTGTGGCCTCGATGTGACCCACGAGGCGCAGGTGATGGATGAGGATATCGAACGGGTACGCGCCATCACCAATCCGGTGGCCCAGTGTGTGGCCGGTCTGCTCGATTTTTTCATGATCTACCATCGGGATCCCAAGTGGGGATTTGCTGGCGCGCCGCTGCACGACCCCTGTACCATTGCCTGGTTGCTCAATCCCGCCCTGTTCCATGGCGTGGAGTGTCGGGTCGATATCGAGACCCGGGGTGAGCATACTGTGGGGATGACGGTGGTGGACCGCTACGGTTTGACCGGCAAACCAGCCAATGCGCTGGTGTTGCTGGGGCTGGATCGGGCAGGCTTTATCGATCTGCTGGTCGAGCGGCTGCGGGCCTTTGGCTGAGCGCCGATTCACTTTTTGCAAGAAGGGGCAGGGAATGTGGAAGACAGGGTTGGCGCTGCTGGCCGGGTTGCAACTGACGGGCTGCGCGACGCCATTCGAGCGGATGTGGCAGGGGCTGGCAACCTGTGATTTTAACGATCTCTACATCGATAGTGAGACGGGACGGCCAGCCAATCTGCAGCTCAACAACTACACCCCCTACAAGGTGAGCGATGGCTTTGCCTGGTACAAGGTGCACGAGGAGCTGCACGGCTTGCCGGTGGTCGGCTTTATCGTGCCGGCCTCCAGCTTCGAAGTGCATGCCCTCTTTGTCGATACCCCCATCGCCAATGCCCGCCGGTTGACCCACAACGCCTACGGCAGCGAGTTTAGCGACGAGCAGAAGCACAACGAGGGCTCAGCCCCTCTGCTTTTGCGCGATCCCAACAACCCCAAGCGCTCCATCATCGACTGCACCCGCGGCGAGTCTGACGGGGAGCTTGAGGATTCGGCCATGCCCGAGTAGAGCCGCCTGTCGCGCCGTCGGCCTGAAAAAAGAGGGGCCAGCCTTGTCGGCTGGCCCCTCTTTTATTGCTGTCCTGCCCCGGATCAGGGGTAGCTCAGCGTCTCCTTGATAAGAGGCAGCTGGGCCTTAATCCACGCTGGATTGATGGGGCCCCAGTCGCTGATGCGATAGTGCCCTTGCAGGTGGCGAGCCCCCTCGGTCTGCTCGAAGGCGCAGCTGATATCGAGTTCGGCCAGCGCCGTCAGGGTATCCTGCGCAGTGCGGCGCGGCATGCCGGTCGCCTCCATGATGGCGGGCACTGTATCCGTGCCCTGGCTGATCAGCCAGGCCACGTAGAGGCGGCGGTAGAAGCTGGTGCGGGTCTTGCTCGGCTCGCTCATAGCTCGTCCTCGAGACGATCGAAGTAGCGCCAGGTTGCGATGGCGGCTTTGCCCATCACCAGTGCCCAGAGGCCGAACCAGAACCAGCGGAAGAAGCTCCAGGTGGAGGCGTCAGGCTCGGTGCTCTCAATCTTGGTGACGTTGGGGAACATGGAGAGCATGTTGATGCGCCAGCCGTAGGAGGTGATGATGGCGAGCCGTTTTTCAAACTCCATCGACTTGGCCTTGGCCTGTACGTCGGCGGCGTTGAACTTGAAGTAGAAGGGCCAGCCCCACTCGGTATCCTCGTTGCGGAACACCCGGATCTTCTCGCCGGGGCGCTCGGTGTAGATGTAGTAGACATCGGTAGTGGGGCCGTCAGCCGGGTTCTTCTGGCTGATGGGGCCATCCTTGTCGGTGCGCTTCACCTCGACCCCGGTGATGGTGGCGATGGTGTGCTCCGGCAGGTAGTAGTCGAGCCAGGTGGCGGAAACGAGGGCAATGAGCCCCAGGGCGATAAAAGCGGGTTTCTTGAATCTCAGGCTCATGATGGTCTCACGTGAGGGGGAGTGACGTGCCTCTACCATACTCACATTTGCCCCCACAGCCCAGTCCCTTATGGCACCAACTGCCAAAAAATGGCGTTTAAAACAATCCCTCTCTTCGTCTGTCAAGCAGGCGCTGACCGCCTTGTCCGGCGCTGCTGAAGGTTCGCCATTGTGGCAACCGTGAGCGAACGGGCACGGTTATTGCTGACTCATTGCCACATAAACAGCTTCATCCGGATGCGACAGGAGAGAGAAATGATCATCAACAATCGGGTTGGCCAGCCCAATCCCCTCAATGGCATGAGTGTGCAGCCGGTATTGGATGCCCCTGTCGGCACAGTGACGGGCAGTGATGCTCAGGCAAGTCAGGAGCGGGTCACCCTCTCCGGGGCCGCCACGCCACTGACCTACTCCCGTCAGGGCGTGATGAGTACAGCCGCCTTCACTGCCCAAGGGGGGCTCTCCACTACAGAGAGCTCCTCTTCGGGCAGTGCGGCAGGTCCGCAGAGCGGCTTGACTCGCATTGCAAGGGATAGCCTGCTGGCACAGCGTCTCGGCGTGGACAAGGAGAAGCTCGACAAGATTGCACAGGCCAAGGAGGCGATCGCCAACAACCCCGATCTGAGCATCGAGGAGAAACAGAAGATGCTGGCTGATCTCGACAAGGAGCGTGAGGCACTGCTGCAAGAGGCGGCCGAGCGGCGCAAAGAGCGTGGTGATGAAGAACAGCAGGTCAACACGCTGGCATAAGATGGGGGAGTAAGGCAGTTGCCGCGAGGCGGCAACCCATTGCCACCCTGACTTCGCGTTATGCCTCCTTCAGGAGCGATAGCGCTGGCGCAGATCGGAGGGGGCCCCTGTGTGCTCCCCAGCTCGTTTTTCCTGTGTAAATGGCCCTCTGTCGGCATCTGGAGTGGCCGAATAAATAAAGCCCCTTGTTTATAAAATAAGGGGCTTTATTGCTATCCAGAGGCCTGTGCAGGCCTCTTTTTATCTTTCAGGCTGCGTGTCAGAGCTGGAAGTGAGAGAGCTGCTTGCGCTGCTGCTCGGCCAGCTCCGAAAGTTCATGGCTGGCGCTGGCGCTCTGGCTGATGCCGGCGGAGCTCTGGCTCACGATTTCGTGGATGTTGGTGATGTTGCGGTTGATGTCGGCAGTGACGCAGGACTGCTCCTCGGCGGCGGTGGCGACCTGGGCGTTGGCATCGTTGATCTGGCGCACCGCCCCGGTGATACCGCTCAGCAGATCCTGTACCTGCGCGGAGAGGCGCTGGTTGTTTTCGAGGATCTCCAGCGTCTCCTGAACCCCCTGATTGGCGGACTGGGACTGGCTCTGCAGCTGCTCGATGATGGCCTGGATCTCCTTGGTGGAGGCCTGGGTTCGGGCCGCCAGCATCCGTACCTCGTCGGCGACGACGGCAAAGCCGCGCCCGGTTTCGCCGGCACGGGCCGCCTCGATGGCCGCGTTGAGGGCCAGCAGGTTGGTCTGCTCGGAGATCCCCTGAATCACTTCAATCACCTTGCCGATCTGCTCGGACTGGGTCTTGAGGCGGGCGACGATGGCTGCGGCATCTTCCAGACTGCCCGCCATCCGGCTGTTGGCGGCAATGCTCTCGCCAAACAGGGCGAGCCCCTGCTCAACCCGGCTGTTGGCATCGCGGGCCAGCTCGTCGGCCACGGCGGCGTTGTGGTTGACGTTGTCGGCGGTGCTGGAGAGTTCGGTCACTGCGGAGGCAACCTGCTCAATCTCGCCGCGCTGCTGCTGGGCGTTGGCTTCAGCCTGGGTCATCACCGCGGCCAGCTCGGTGGCGGCGGAGGCGACATTGTTGCTGATGCCGGTCAGGGTTTCGATGGTGCTGCCAAGCTGCCCCAGAGTGAGGTTGATATCCTTGGCCAGTTGGGCCAGCTCGTTGTCACCCTCGACCTTGGCGCGGACGTTGAAGCGACCCTGCGCGACGGCGTGCATCACGCTCTGCAGCTGGCCGATGGGGCTGACGATGCGGCCGGAGAGCCACCAGCCACACAGCAGTGCCACCAGCAGGGCGACGGCCGTGAGCAGCAGGGTGCGCAGCAGGGTGGCATGGTAGTGGGCCTGCTCCAGCGCCAGCTCGCTCTGGGTCAGCTGGTTGATGTGGGCCGACATGGTGTCGATCTCTTTGATGAGCTGTTCGCCCAGCTCGCGGAACTGGAGGCGGGCGGCCTCATACGCCGCGGCATCGCCACCTCCCTGATGCTTTTGGGTCAGCAGTGGCAGCATGTTGTTGCGGGTGTGGCCAAGGTAGGCCTGCAGGGCTGCCGCCACCTGACGGTTATCCTGTTCGGCGCCCGGGATCACCAGACGGGCGAGGATGGTGGTGATCTCCTGCTCGGCGCTGTTGAGGTTGGCTGGCAGGGCGGCAAACTGGGCCGCGTCGTAGAGACCGTAGATGGCGCTGGTGCGCAGCCGGTAGGTGGCGTGGATCAGCTTGGCAATATCGTCCTTGTTGCGCACCACGCTCTGGGTCGTCTCATCTATGTCACTAATGGCTTCGTCCAGACCCTGTTTGCTGATGGCAATCATCACCATCATCAACAGACTGGCCAGCAGCAGCGGTATCAGCACCTGAATTCTTATTGATAGATTATTCAATGACATATGAGACGTAACCCCGAAAATGAAGGAGGCGCTATCTTACACAGCCGCGTCAGGGGGTGTCACAGCCTTTTCGTGCTGAAATACCCTGAAAGCAAAGGTTTTTTCTTGTCTCAAAAGCGCGGGATGGGCAAGATGACAGGCTTGCTCAAATAACATTCCGGCGCTGTTTACGGCTGCCTGATCCTCGTTTGCTACCCTGTTTTGCCACGGAGGTTTGTTGTGTCCAGCTGGATTGATCCGGCCATTCTGGCGCTCTTTATCCCCACTTTCTTTTTTGTCTCCGTCACCCCCGGCATGTGCATGACCCTGGCGATGACGCTGGGGATGAGTCTCGGCGTGCGCCGCACCCTGCACATGATGTGGGGGGAGCTGATCGGGGTCGGGCTGGTGTCGGTGCTCTCGGTGATCGGGGTGGCGGCCATCATGCTCAACTATCCTGCTATCTTTTCTGCCTTCAAATATGTGGGAGGAGCCTATCTCATCTGGCTCGGCATCCAGATGTGGCAGGCCAAAGGCAAGATGGCTATTCCCGCCGATCTTTCTGCCGGTCAGCAGACCAGCCCCATGGGGCTGGCGCTGCAGGGCTTTGTCACCGCTATCGCCAACCCCAAGGGGTGGGCCTTCATGATCTCTCTGCTGCCACCCTTTATCTCGGCCAGCCGACCGATGGCACCGCAGATCACCGCACTGGTGGCGCTGATCCTGCTTATCGAGTTCTCCTGCCTGCTGCTCTACGCCAGCGGCGGCCGCACTCTGCGCCACTTCCTCGCCAAGAGCGGCAACGTCACCCTGATGAACCGCATCGCCGGTACCCTGATGCTGGGAGTGGGGGTCTGGCTGGCGCTGGGTTGATGCCATCGCTTGCCAGCCGACCTGATCCTGCCGAAAAGCCCCGCCCAGCGGGGCTTTTTCGTGATGCCTCTGGGAACGAGGAGTTGTCATGAACGTGGTCGCTTGGGCGGGATGGGGAGGCTGGCCACATTTGCTTACATTTATCCGGTTTACAAGTGGCTGCTGTATCGTCAGTTTCGAATGGCATTTTTTTGCGGCCGTGGGAGGGCGCAAACGGTCCATTTTTAACATTCTGAGCAAGGAGAATTAAGGATGATGAGGCTAACCAGTATCGCATTGCTCCTGTTTGCCGGCGCGGCGGTCGCCGGCAAAGAGAGGAACCTCGATTTTTACAACATCAAGGAGCCGCAGCTTCTCGAGTTGTTTGCCCGGCAGCAGGGATCGCCGGGGCAGTCGATCAGGGATTTTTCCGGGCTCTTTCTGGGCAATCCCTACGTCGCAAACCGGCTGGTCGGCTCGAGCGATACCCAGGAGCAGCTGGTGGTGGATTTTGGCGGGCTCGATTGTTTCACCTATCTGGATTACGTCGAGTCACTGCGTCGCGCAACGAGTGTGCATCACTTCATCGAGAACGTGATGCACACTCGTTACGTGAACGGTGAGGTCAACTATTTGACCAGAAAGCACTTCTTCTCCGACTGGGTGCATGGTGACAACCGGGTGAGTGACGTGACCCATCTGGTGGGCGGCGCCGTGGTGACCACGGCCAAGCAGCTCAACCAGAAGGCGGACGGCGGCCACTACATTCCGGGGTTGGGAGTGACGGCGCGGGACATCACCTACATTCCGTCCGCCAGCATCGACGAGAACACCCTGAGCCTGCTGGAAGATGGCGACTACATCGGCATCTATACCGATCTTGCCGGGCTCGACGTGACCCACACCGGCATCTTCATCCGTGGCGAGAACGGCCCCGTGCTGCGCAATGCCTCCTCCCTCTCGAGCAACATGCAGGTGGTGGACTCCCCTTTCCTGGAGTACGTGCAGAACAAGCCGGGGATCCTGGTCTACCGGGCTCAGGCCGAGGGGTCGAGCTCCTAAGGCGGGCCCTGGCTGCGGCCGGCCCGGGCGCGCTGGGTGCCGCATAAAAGAAAAGCCCCGAGGCGATGCCCGGGGCTTTTTCGTTGGCGGCGCATCCCCTCAATGGGGCTTGAAGCGCTCGACCCAGGGGTTGGCGGTGAGGCCGTGCAGGATGACGCTCAGGATGATGGTGCAGAGCACGGTGGCGATGATGGGGCGCTGGCCGATAAGGGCCGGCTCGTTTTGCAGCACCATCACCGCAAAGACGATGCTGGCAAGGCCCCGCGGCCCGAACCAGCCGATAAAGAGCTTGAGCTCGGGCTTGAGGCCGGTGCCGATCAGGCTCAGCCAGACCGGTACCATCCGCAGCAGGGTCAGGCTGGCGGCGGCATAGAGCCAGAACTGCCAGTGCAGCAGCTCCGGCAGGATGGGCATCAGGGTCGCGCCAAACACCATCCAGATCACCACCGAGAGCAGGTCGCCATACCCCTCGCAGCTATCCATATAGGCGTGCTTGTGCTCGCCAAGGCGCCGTCCCATCAGCAAACCACCGACGAAGGCGGCGATAAAACCGCTGCCACCGAGAGTCTGGGCCAGCGCAAAGCAGAGCAGGGCCAGTCCGGGCATGGTGAGCTGACGCCAGAGCGGCAGTTGCCAGCCGTTGAGATAGGAGACTTTCAGCAGCCGGACGGTGAGGGCGGTCAGTACGAAGGCGACCAAAAGACCGATACCGATCTCCTCCAGCATCAGGGTGATGGCGAGCGCTGCGGTGCCGGTGTGCTCCTCGGTGGGGGCGATAAGAGCGAGCAGCAGGAGCAACACAGGCACGCAGATGCCGTCGTTGAGGCCACTCTCCTGATTGAGCCCTTCGCGCAGTGGTGCCGGTACCGCCGGGTTGCTCACCACCGCCTTGCCGAGCGCCGCATCGGTGGGGGCGAGAATGGTGGAGAGGATCGCCATCTCCAGCAGCGGCAGGTCGGGGAAGAGCCAGTGACCAAACAGGGCGCCACAGAGCAGAGTGAGGGGGAGGCCGATCAGCAGCAGCCGGATGGGGAGCTGGCGGTTGGCCAGCAGCACCTGCCAGTTGGTGTTGGCGGCATCGTTGAACAGCACGATCACCAGAGTCAGCTCTGCCAGCAGCTTGATGCCGGCGCTGTCGATGGAGAGGGAGAGCAACTCCAGCCCTCCCGGCCCCAGCAGCCAGCCGGTCAGCAGAAAGAGCAGGGGGCCGTTGACCAGTTTTGACTCGAAGCGCCCCGCGATCAGGCTGTAGAGCAGTAAAAAGGCGGCGATCACCGCCAGATTCTGGTAAAGCAGGTGTGCATCCATACAACCTCCTTCCAGCCCCGCGGGGCGGTTTAATCGGTCAGGCAGTCCGGGTCGAACACATACTCGCCGTCCAGCCAGCGCACGATTTCATCGACGCAAGCCTGATCGCGAAACGGCAGGTAGCGCGCCTTGAGGGCGGCAATCTGCTCGGGAGTGAGTCGGGCCAGCCCAAGATCCTGAAACAGCGGCAGGTCGGCCTCAATCATCGCCGAGATCTGCGGGCCGCAGGTGGCGTTGAGGGAGGCGTGCAGCGCCTTGTCGGGATCATACTGCTTGCCGAGCTTGTAGCTCATCGGCAGGGTGGCGAGTGGCAGGGCGGAGAGTGCCGCCTGCTTCATCGGGTTGACCGCATGGCCGGAGAGCAGATCCGCCAGCTCGGCGGGGCGGTTCTCGAAGGCACGCAAATAGAGGTAGCTGCTCGCCTTGCTGCCATCGTTGACCGGGTAGTTGTCCCACAGGAAGGGCTTGCGGCCGAGCAGCTCGGTCACCTGCTTGAGGTGTACCGCCGGATACTCGGTCGAGCAGACCTTGGGGCCGGTCCAGAAGATCTCGAAGCGGCGGTCGAGCTGTTCGCCAATCTCCTCCAGATAGCGCGGTGGCATGGCACCGAACACCTTCTCCAGCACCGGATCGGTCGAGTAGTAGCTGGGGCAGAAGATGAGGCGGCTCGCCTTGCTGTGGGCCGCAATGTCGTGGGCGATGGTGAGCTGGTGTCGGGCCAGATCCGGGGTATCCCCCTTCATGTCGTCAAACAGCACTGCCAGAATGTCGGGTTGCAGCACTTCATCGATGATGCGCACCTTCTCGAGCAGCGCCGGGCGCTTGCGATCATAGTCGTGATGCGCCCCCATGGGGCTCAAGCCCACCCCGAAGGCGAGGCCGTTGGCGCGGCACTGGCGCGCCAGTTCGGCGAGATCTGCCAACTGCTGCGCGGGCCAGGGGAGGGCCCAGTGTTTGCGCAGATAGCCATCCTCTTTCGGGGCGTAGATATAGAAGCCGTAGCCGTGGCGCGGCAGCCACTGGGCGTAGCGGGCACGGGCCTGCCAGCTCCATCCCTTGCCAAAAAAGCCCTCGATCACCCCCAGATTGGCAGAGGGGGGCAGCAGACCGGACTGCAAACTCTGATATGGCATAACTCTCTCCCTTCTTGCTGGGGGACTTGATACGGGCCGGTCGTCTAGACCGGATCCTCTTCCTGAAAACGAACCCCGATCTTGACGGGAATGCTCTCATCCATTTCGGCCACGGTCCAGATCAGGCCCTGCCACTCGATGTGGTCACCGACTACCAGATTATCGCCAAGCTGGCTGGCAATAAAATCGCCCAGTGTCTGATCCGCCACCTCGCTCACATCCAGCCCGTAGATAGGGGCGAGATCCACCAGCCGCGCTGCTGCATCCAGCTGGAAGTCACCGAAGAAGCGCGGGCCGAGATCCTGCTCCGGCGCCTGGCTAAAGAGCTGGCCAAGGGCGGGCAGATCTCGCTCGTGGCCGATGACGCAGAGAATATCGTCCGCCTGCAGGCAGGTACTGCCGGAGGGGTGGAGCAGCTCGCGGCCGCGAAACAGGGCGCTGACCCGTGTGCCGGCAGGCATGCGCAGATCCCGCAGCGGCGAGCCGATGCACCACTTCTCCTCCCCCAGCTGGTAGACGAAGGTCTCCCACTGGCTGTCGAGATCGATCTCGAGCCCCGAGCGGTTGATGGGGGACGGCGGTGCCGGTACTTCGACCCGCGCCAGTTTTGAGGCCAGCGGCAGCGAGCTGCCCTGCAAAATCAGCGAGACCAGCACCACGAAGAAGGCGACGTTGAAGTAGAGCTGGGCGTTGGGCAGCCCCGCCATCATGGGGAAGACCGCCAGAATGATGGGCACCGCGCCGCGCAGGCCAACCCAGGAGATAAACCAGCGCTCGCGCGGGGCAAAGTTCTTGAACGGCAGCAGCCCGATCCAGATGGAGATGGGGCGGGCAAACAGGATCATCCACATCGCCAGCGCCAGCGCCGGCAGGGCGATGGGCAGCAGCTTGTGGGGTGAGGCGAGCAGCCCCAGCACCAGAAACATGCCGATCTGGCTGAGCCAGGTCAGGCCGTCCAGCACCGACAAGGTGGTGCTGCGACTGCGCAGGGAGAGGTTGCCGAGCAACAGGCCGGTCAGATAGATGGCAAGAATGCCGCTGCCACCCACCGCCGTGGTGAGGGCGAAGATGAGCAGGCCGCCGCTCACGGTGAGTAGCGGATAGAGCCCTGGCGCCAGGCGGGCGGTGTTGATGAGGCGCCACAGCAGCCAGCCACCGGCAAGGCCGATCCCGGCGCCAAGACCGAACTGTTTGACCAGTTGCAGCAGCAGGAAGCCTGCATCCAGCCCTTGTTGGGCGGTGGCGAGCACCTCGATCAGGGTGACGGTGAGAAATACCGCCATGGGGTCGTTGCTGCCTGACTCTATCTCCAGCGTCGCGCTCACCCGCTCGTTGAGGCTGCGCCCGCCAAGCAGGGAGAAGACTGCAGCCGCATCGGTGGAGCCGACGATGGCGCCAATCAGCATCCCCTGCATCAGGTTGAGGTCAAACAGCCAGGCGGCAGCGAGGCCCGTCAGGCCAGTGGTGATGGCAACCCCGACCGTCGCCAGCGACAGGGCTGGCCAGAGTGCCACCCGGAACGAGGAGACCCGGGTGCGCATGCCGCCGTCGAGCAGGATGATGGCCAGCGCCAGGTTGCCCACCAGATAGGCGATGGAGTAGTCGGCGAAGTGGATGCCGCCGGGGCCATCTTCCCCCGCCAGCATACCGACGGCGAGGAAGATGACCAGAATGGGAATACCGAGACGGGAAGAGAGCGCACTTAGCAGGACACTGGCTCCAACCAACAGGGCACCGACAAAAAAGAAACTGTTGATGGTCACTGCATCCAAGGGCGAACTCCTTTCTGACTAACGGCAAAGTAGGCACATTATATGCAGTTAAGACCCCCTTGTGTGGTTTAATCGTGCATTAATTTGCATCTTTTGACATTTTTTCACCACTCGCGCGCCATCTTCTGACCCCTCAGAGTGGGTGAGAGGGGATGTTGGCGGTGATGGTCAGATGGAAACCTGACGCCGGGGGAGTAGAGGCAAGGGGAGGAGATACACAGCAGACAAAGAGAAGGGAGCACACTGGTGCTCCCCGGATGGCACGACTCAGTCGTCGTCATCGTCCTTCACTTCACGGATCTTGTCCTTGTATTTGGGCAACTGCTTCTCCAGCCGTTTCATGTCTTTGATGGCGTTGAGAAACAGCCCGAGCAGAAAGAGCAGTGGCAGCCCTATCCAGAGCCAGAGATTCATGTGCTACTCCTTTCATCGCAGGGCAATTCAGTGGATGGCAAGGTGACATAACGGGCCAGGATCTTGTCCAGATTGGCCAGAATGGTCGCCTTGCCTTCAATATCCGCCTGTTGCAGGCAAAGTGCCAGCGCCGCCGGGTCGAGCTGCTGCTCGCCCGCTTCGGGGGCGAAGCTGATGTGCCACGGCTCGTAGGCGACGCCGCTGCCTGCGCCGACCGGTTTGGCATAGGGCAGGAAGAAACCGAAATCCCCCATATGGTCGCTGAGCCACTCGCTCAAGTCGGCAAACCAGCCCCCGGCTTCATACTCCCAGGGTTCCAGCGCCAGTTTGGTGTCGGCGGGCAGGCAGTCCGGGTCGTAGATGTCGAGATCGGTGCCCCAGTGGTGGCGACTGGTGCCGGGCAGGGCGCTCCAGCGCAAAATGGCGTGTAGCCGCTCTTCATCGCTCAGCTGCAAGGCATCAATGGGCTGGCTGTTGGCATCGAGCAGCGGCCGCTCGCCGCGCCACTTGCCATTCCAGATGGCGAGCTGGCGATCAAAACCGCGCCAGCTGGACGCCGCTTGCAGGTTGAAACCGGCGTGGGCGGCGGCCACCTGCATGTCGTTGAAGGAGGCAGCCGCAGCCGGGGTCAGGCGGTGGGGGCCGCGCCCCACCACAATAAGGTGGCTCTCGTCGAGCCCCATCAGCTGTTCCTGCGTCATGCCAGCAGTCGCTCCAGCACCCCTTGGTACATATCGGCCAGCAGATCCAGATCGTCCGCCTTCACGCACTCGTTCACCTTGTGGATGGTGGCGTTGACCGGGCCGAGTTCGATCACTTCGGCGCCGGTGGGGGCGATAAAGCGCCCGTCCGAGGTGCCGCCGGTGGTGAGCAGGGCTGGCTGCTGGCCATTGACCGCCTCGATGGCAGAGACTGCCGCCGCCAGCAGTTTGCCGGTATCGGTGAGGAACGGTTGGCCGGAGAGGGTCCAGTTCAGCTGGTAATCGAGACCATGTCTATCCAGCAGCGCCTCGACCCGCTCGCGGATATCCAGGTCGGTCAGTTCGGTGCTGAAGCGGAAGTTGAACTGGACGTGCAATTCGCCCGGAATGACGTTGGAGGCGCCGGTGCCCGCCTGAATGTTGGCTATCTGGAAGCTGGTGGGGGGGAAGTAGGCGTTGCCCTCATCCCACACGGTGGCGGCAAGTTCAGCCAGCGCTGGCGCGGCTTTATGAATGGGGTTGTCCGCCAGATGGGGGTAGGCGACATGGCCCTGCACCCCGCGTACCAGCAGATCGCCGGTGATGGAGCCGCGCCGGCCATTTTTCACCACATCCCCCACCACGGCGGTGGAGGAGGGCTCGCCAACGATGCACCAGGTGATCTTCTCGTTACGCGCTTCCAGGGTATCGATCACCCGGGTGGTGCCATTGATAAAGGGCCCCTCCTCATCGGAGGTGATAAGGAAGGCGATGGACCCGGTGTGATCCGGATGCTCGGCCACGAAGCGCTCGACCGCTACTACCATGGCGGCCAGCGAGCCCTTCATGTCGGCGGCGCCACGGCCGTAGAGCACGCCATCCCTGATGGTTGGCTCGAACGGCGGGGTGTGCCATTTCTCCAGCGGGCCGGCGGGCACCACGTCGGTGTGGCCGGCGAAGCAGAACAGCGGCCCCTCGCTGCCGCGGCGGGCCCAGAGGTTGGTGGTGTCTTCGAACACCATGGGCTCGATAACAAAGCCGAGTTTGGCGAGGCGCTCCGCCATCAGGGTCTGGCACCCTTCATCCTGCGGGGTAACGGAGGGGCGGCGGATCAGATCCTTGGCCAGTGCGATGACATCCGACATCAGTTGTCCTTAGTTGTCCTTAACGGGAGAAGAGGGATTGGTAGTGATCGGCCTTGAAACCCAGGGTCAGCTCGCCGTCACGATCCAGCAGCGGGCGCTTGATCATCGCCGGGTGCTCCAGCAGCAGGGCGCGCGCCTTGGCGGTGTCGAGCCCCTGTTTGGCCTCATCCGGCAGGGCGCGGAAGGTGGTGCCGCGGCTGTTGAGCAGCGCTTCCCAGCCGAGCTTGGCCAGCCAGTGGTCGAGATCGTCCGGGTTCAGGCCATCGGCGCGATGGTCGTGAAAGCGGTAGTCGATGCCGGCCTCATCCAGCCACTTGCGGGCTTTCTTGATGGTGTCGCAGTTCTTGATGCCATAGAGGGTGGTGGCCATGGGGAGTCCTTCTCTTGTGGGCGCTGGCCGTGGCCGCGCCCGAAAATCCGAATCAACAGAGTGCAAGGGCCCGATTCTGGCATTGTGGCGATCCCATGGCAACGCTGATGGCACCGTCGGGAGGATCGAGAGGAGGAAAAGCGGGGAGCCAGATAGCCAGAACGCGCCGGGTGGCGCGCTCTGGAGAGGCAGAAGAGTGACTCTTCTGTGCTGCCGGGGCAGCTGGTATCAGTGCAGCGGATGCCAGGGGTGATCAAAGACCCGAGCACGCTCCCAGGGGGCGTCGGGCAGACTGGAGGAGAGGCCGCTGTATTTGCCCACATCGTCCACCACGATGGCGGAGAGGATTGGCAGATGGTTTTCGGTGCAGTACATGCGAACGCGCTGCAGCAGGGTGCGCAGTTCGTCCTGATGCTGCTCCAGTCCGGCCAGTTTGGCCAGTTTGGAGTAACGAATGGTGGTGCGTTCCTTTGCAGACTCGACGAGGATATCCCACAGCTGATAATCGCAGGTCGAGACACCTGCGGTGGCTTGGTTTGTCATAACTCTCTCCGGCGCGAAATGGTCGCTCTTGTCGATGCGCATCTTGGCCGCTTCGGGGGCGGCTTATGTTGATCCAACGCAAAAAAGAGGGGAGTCGCGTTACACAATTCCCGATTAAACCGTGTAAAACGGTTCTCGGTAGTGTGAATGATGAAAAAGTGTTACCTGCTCGACATATTATGCTGTCTGATGACGGTGATGGCCCCTTTATTGATGGGGATCAAAGGCAAGTTCTGGTCAGATCACTAGATTTCGCTCTTCGATAAATTTATCAGGAGTGAATATTGGAACTCGTCTTCGTCTTGCTCGTACTGGTGGCCGTGGTCTACGGCATCATCAAGGATTACAACCCGCAGGCGGTGCTGGCATTGGCCGGTATGGCCATTTTCACCCTGGCCTACTGGCTGGGATTGCACCCCATTCTGCCCGCTGACAAGAGCACCGGCTTCGCCCTGTTCGATCTGTTCGAAGTGTTCAAGGGGATCTTCTCCTACCGTGCGGCGGGCCTCGGCCTCACCATCATGGCGGTGGCCGGCTTTGCTACCTACATGTCCCATATCGGTGCCTCCCAGGCGCTGGTGCGGGTGGCGGTCAAACCGGTGGCAGGCATTCAGTCCAGCTACCTGATGCTCTCTATCTGCTATCTGGTGGCGGTCTTTGTCTCCCTGTTCGTCACCTCCGCCACCGGCCTTGGTCTGCTGTTGATGGTCACCATGTATCCGGTGATGCGCAACCTCGGCATCAGTCCGGCCTCCGCCTGTGGCGTCATCGCCACCTCCCAGGCGTTCGAGATTGGCCCGACCCAGACCAACGCCATCTTCTCCGCCGGCCAGTCCGGCATGGATCCGACCAGCTATTTCGTTGACTACCAGATCTGGCTGGTGGCTCCCATGCTGCTGGTGACCATGGTGCTGCACTTCTTCTGGCAGCGGCACTGTGACCGCAAGGATGGCTGGGATCCGGCCCAGCATCGCGGCGAACACGCCGAGCTGGACGAGAAGGGCACCGACGCGGTAGCGGCGCCCACCTGGTATGCCCTGCTGCCCATCATCCCCTTCGTGCTGATGATGACCTTCTCCAAACTGCTGGTGACCACCATCAGCGTCAGTGTGGAAGTGGCCATGCTGCTGTCGGTCTTTATCGGCATGCTGTGTGAGCTGTTGCGTACCCGCTCGGTACGTACCGCCTTCGCCGGGCTGTCGAGCTTCCTCGACGGCATGGGCAAGGTGTTTGGCCCTGTGGTGGCGCTGATCGTCTGTGCCGAGCTGTTTGCCGAATCCCTCAAAGCCATCGGCGCCATCGACACCCTGCTGCACTCTGCCAGCAATGCCGGTATCGGCAGCGGTCTGATGACCCTGGTGATGGTGGGCCTCATCATGGTGGCGGCGGTGATCATGGGTTCTGGCAACGCGGCGTTCCTCAGCTTCTCGACTCTGGCACCTGCCGTGGCAGCCAAATTCGGCGTACCGGCGGTGACCATGCTGCTGCCGATGCAGCTCGCCTCCAGTATCGGCCGCACCGTCTCCCCGATTGCGGCGGTGCTGATCGCCTGTGCGGGCATCGCCAAGGTCTCCCCCTTCGTGGTGGTCAAGCGCACCTGCGTGCCCATGGCGGGGGCGCTGGTGACGGCGTTGACCCTCAACTATCTGCTGTTCATGTAAAAGCTGTGGTTTACAGGGCGGTCGGCCACCCGGTTCTGGCTGGCTGACCGCTGTTGGCAAGGCGGGTGTGACAGCTCGCCGTTCCGCATTGTTGCAAAAACAATCTGATTTTTTCGCAGATTGTTTCATGGAGAAGATAATGACCAACCTCACGCGCCCGTTTTCCCTCGATACCTATCTGGCCGATCTGGCCCCGCTCATCAATCTCGATTGCGGCACCCGCACCCCGGCCGGGGTGGCCAAAGTGGCCGACATCATGACCGAGAAATATGAGGCCATCGGCTGGCAGGTGACTCGTCACCAGTTCGCCGCCGAATGTGGCCCCTGCCTCGAGGCAACCAATGCCCCGGGGGCCGATCACTACGACGTGATGCTGGTGGGCCACATGGACACCGTCTTCCCCGAGGGGACGGCGGCCAAGCGCCCGCTCAAGATTGAAGGCAATCAGGCCTTTGGCCCCGGCGTCTCGGACATGAAGAGCGGCCTGCTCTCCACCTGGTATGCCCTGAAAGAGATGGATCCGGCGCAGCTGGCCAAGCTCAAGGTGCTGGTCTGCTGCAACTGCGACGAGGAGATTGGCTCCCCCTGGTCCAAAGATTGGCTGGTGGAGAAGGCCAAGCAGAGCGGTTGCGTGCTGGTGGCCGAGGCGGCGCGCCCCAACGGGGATCTCATCAGCGCCCGCAAGGGCAATGCCAAGTACCGCATCCGCTTCCACGGCAAGGCCTCCCATGCCGGTTCGGCCCTGACCGAAGGGGTCTCCGCAATCACCGAACTCGCTCATTGGGTGCTCGCCATCAACGAACAGGTCAATATGGAGACCGGTACCACCATGAACGTGGGGGTGGTGCAGGGCGGTACCGGCGTCAACGTGGTGCCCGACTTTGCCGAGGCGATCGTCGATCTGCGCTTCTGGAGCAACGAAGAAGCTGTGGCGGTGCACGAGCGACTCACCTTTATGGCCAACAACCCCTTCCTCGCGGGCTGCCGGGTCGAAGTGGATCGCCAGACCTTCAAGCCGGCGATGCGCCCGAGTGGCGACACCGAGGCCGTGATGGCGCTGGTGGAGTCGGCAGCGAAAGAGGAGGGGATCGGCTTCAACTGGCTTGAGGCCGGTGGCGGCTCGGATGCCAACTTTACCGCAGCGGCTGGCGTGCCGTCGCTGGATGGCTTCGGTCCCATGGGCGGTGGCTTCCACTCGGAGGCGGAGTTCCTGCTGCTCGACAGCATCGAGCCACGGATCCGCCTGCTGCAGCGGGTGTTGGGTAAGCTGGCCAACTAGGTCGGCGTCAAAGAGAAGCAAAACGGGAGGCCATCGCCTCCCGTTTTTTTATCAGCCGTGCCTGCGAACCTTCATCCAGCAAAGCGGCGCCTCTTGTGCCCTCAACCTTCATCTTCCAGCAGATAGGCAAGCGGTTCCTGATGGGCAAGCTGCCAGTGGCCGAGCACCAGCGGCGCCGCAAAGCCCGGGCCGTCGGTCACCATGGTGTGGTATTCCCCCTGCTCGCCGCAGGCATCGAAGCCCCGGGTTGCAGCCAGCTGCTGCAACTCGGCGAGGGTGGCGGCATTGAGGGTGCGTCCCACCCACTCGGAGGCCAGCACCCTGGTATCGACGCAGGAGAGGTGGGCGACGATGCCGCGGGCCAGCAGATCCGCCAGCAGCGCCTCGCGTGAGAGTTGCCAGAGCGGCGTATGCACGGTGAGACCAAGCGGGCGACAGCGCTCGCGGATCCAGTTAGGCGCACCACCCACGCTGTCGATATCGCCGGTGACCACCCCATCGAGTTGCCACTCCTCCTTAAGCTTGGCCAGCGCCCGCTCATAGCCGAGATCGAACGGCGCCTCTATGGTGACCAGCAGATGGGGCAGCACGAGGGCCGCCGCCTGCCGACGTACTTGCGACAGGGGATGGG